>CALLIO010000196.1 GCA_938009055.1 uncultured Altererythrobacter sp. | reverse complement strand
GGCGGCGAATATGTGGTGGTGTCGCCCAACAGCCGGCTGCGTATCGCCAAGCCCAAGCAGGATGGCGGCGTCATCCAGTTCTTCAAGGAAATGGGCAGCGCACTTTTCCGCATCGACAAGAAATCGAACCCGCACTTCGGGGTCGACACACCGTATCTCGCCGCTGTTGTCAAAGGCACGACTTTTACCGTCACGGTGACCGAGTCCGGTGCAGCCGTGCAAGTGACCGAGGGCGCTGTTCAAGTCGCTACCCGCGATGGCGGTGCGACGCAGCTCCTCTCCCCCGGCATGATCGGCATGGTGGAAAGCCATCAGCAGTTTCGCCTCAATATTGCAGGTCCGCAAAACCGCGTGATCGATTCCCCCAATGCCAAGCCCGGCAGTATCGCTCGCCCTGCCCCGATGACCGAAGCAAAGCTGATCGCCATCGCCAGCGATAGCTTTGAAGGCGTCATCGCAGACACAGTCGTGGCAGAGCCAGTCTCGCTCGCCAAAGTCACGGGCGGCATGGTTTCTGGCACGCTGACCGCAACCACTGCCACTCCGGCAATTGCATCGCGCAACGATAGCGTCGATCTTTCTAATGCCGTTGCAGGATCAGCCAACTCTTCCAATGCAGCAGATGCGGCAATCGTGGCAGCAACGCAGGCCATCACGTCTACCAATCGCCGTGGAGCGGCCAATCCTGCTGTTTCAAGCGCGGTAACAACAGCTGTTGCAGCCACAAGCACAGCTGCGACAGGAAATAGCGGCTCGAACGCTGGCGACAATGGCGTGGGTCCCGACGTCGGCAATGCGGTCGGAAGTGGCGCTGGTAATGGAATGGGCAATGTCATGGATGACAGCGTCACCCTTGGTGGAAGCCCCGCCACCGGCAACGGTAACGGTAACGGTAACGGTGGTTCATCCGAAGAGGCCACGACCGGGAACGGCAATGGGAACAGTGGAAATGCTAACGGAAACGGTGGTTCATCCGAAGAGGCCACGACCGGCAACGGCAATGGCAATGGCAATAGTGGAAATGCCAACGGTAACGGTGGCTCATCCGAAGAGACCACGACCGGCAACGGCAATGGCAACAGTGGAAATGCAAACGGAAACGGTGGCTCATCCGACGAGGTCACAACCGGCAATGGTAATGGCAACGGAAACGGCGGCGACGACGACGATGATGATGGCGATGACGGAGACGACGACTAGATCATTGCAAGTTTAGGGCTCACGCCCAAGCGCTCGCCCTATGTTTAACCGAAAATTGACCGCAATTGGCTAGTCAGCGCTTTTCAGCAAAAAGCGGGAAAGCAGTTGCAAGAAACCTTGCAGAAATTGTGGGCGAAAGCGTCCGATCGCGAAGTGCTCGCTTGGGCGATAGCTCTGCTCGGCGCTGCACTGATCGCCCAATTTGGCATCGGCATCGCCCTTGAGAACGGCTTCAAGAAGCTGCGCGAAGATGCGATTTCACAATCCGCCACAGGCGAACTGGTCATCGTCGAGATTGATGCCAGATCGCTGCAGACCCTGGATAGCTGGCCATGGCCGCGCAGCCGATATGGCGAGGCAGTGCGCAAATTGAACGAGGCCGGCGTTTCGCAAATCGCGTTCGATGTCGATTTCTCCTCGCATTCCATTCCAGCAGAAGATCAAGCTTTTGCCGCAGCCATTAGCGAGAGCGAGGCAACCGTCATCCTGCCCACATTCCGCCAAAGCGGGTCTGCTGGCAGCAAAGATGAAGTCGAAAGCCTGCCGATCGATATCCTTGCCAAGGAAGCTTTCCTTGGTTCGGTCAACGTCCATCCCGACGATAGCGGGCAGCTCAACCGCTATTCTTATGGCACCACCACCGCGGGCCTGCCCCGCCCCTCGCTCGCGAGCATGCTGTCAGGCGCTTCGGGGCGGGTTTATGATTCCTTCGCGATCAATCAGGCAATCGACCCAGCGACAATTCCAAGCGTAAGCTTTGCAGAACTCTTGCAGGGCCAAGTTGAAGCCGAGCGATTGCAAGGCAAGAAGGTGATGATCGGGGCCACCGCGATCGAATTGGGTGATCGTTACCCGATACGCAATTACGGCGTTATTCCCGGCGTCGTGATCCAAGCGATGGCGACGGAAACGCTGCTGCAAGATGCAGTCACGCCAGATTTTGGCCCATTCCTCTCGCTGATTGTGGTCGCATGCCTGCTTATGGCAGCGATCAAATGGCTTGATCCGCGCTGGCTTGGCGCCGCCTGCGTCGCATTGGGACTCGCAAGCTTTGCCACCCTTCTCGCGCTTGAGGCTGGCTATCTTGCGACTTTTTCGAACATCCCCATGCTGTTCTTCCTCGGGGCGTTCTTAACTTTGCGGAAATTCTTCTCGACGTCTTTCGCCTTGCGCCAAAGTCAGATGCGCAATGCGCTCAGCGGGCTACCCAATGAAGCCTCTTTCGCGAAATTTTTGGAGCGCGACCAAACACCAGTCATCATCGTGGCGCGGATCGCCAATTTTAGCGACGTTGCGGCCTTGACCAATGCCGTGGCGCGCGAGCAATTGTTCGGTGGATTGTCCGAACGGCTTGGCTTTCTGGCGGAAGGTGGGCGCATCTTTCACCTTGAATCCAACATATTTGCATGGGTTGCCGGGCAATGCGAGGAGCATAATGTCGCCGAACATTGCGAAACAGCGGCCGCGCTGTTCCAATCCCCTTTCATGGCCGATACCACCAAGCTCAGGCTCAACGTCTTCTTCGGCGCAAGCACGCACTCAATCGAGCAAGCCAAAGTCGCCGCCGATCAGGCCAGCGCCAAGAACGAGCGATGGGCATGGCACGATGACAGCGCTTCGGATGCGGTCAGTGTCCAACAACGCTTGCTCGTTGATCTTGAAAATGCGCTCAAAAGCGGCGCGATCCAGACCGTTTTTCAGCCCAAATGGGGCTTTGCCAACAAGCAAATTGTCGGTGCAGAGGCGCTGGTGCGCTGGGACCATGATGAATTCGGCAAAGTCAGCCCTGAATTGTTTATTCCGCTGCTCGAGCGCGAGAACAGGATCGACGCGCTGACCTTGCATGTGATCGACCAATCGCTCGACGTTCTGGGCGAATGGCACGAAACGCGCCCGCACCTTAGCTGTGCGGTCAATGTCTCTGCCCCGTTGTTGAGCGATCCGCGCTTTGTGGAACTGGCGATTGACCGGATTAAGACCGCGCATGTCGATCCGAGTAAAATCACCTTTGAAGTCACCGAATCGGCTACCTTGGCCGACAAGGAACTTGCTGTGGTGGCGCTGGAGCAGGTACGTGCAGCGGGGATCAAAGTCTCAATCGATGATTATGGTACCGGGCAATCGACTCTATCCTATCTCCAGCGCTTGCCCGCTGATGAGCTAAAGATTGACCAGAGCTTTGTGCGCACAATGGTCGAGGACAAGGGCAACATGGTTCTGGTCCAATCGACGATCGACATGGCCCATGCGCTCGGTTTCAGCGTGGTTGCCGAAGGGATCGAAACAGCCGATTGCCTTGCAATGCTGGAAGGTATGGGCTGCGACACGGGCCAAGGTTGGCTGATATCTAAACCGCTAGGCCAGGCTGAGTTTTCTGAAGCGCTTGATGGGATCGAGGCTGAGCTCGGCCTGCCCAAACGAAAAACTGCTTGAGGCGTCACACGACCAAAAGTCAAAATGGCTGGTTCTTGGTGCGCCCGACAGGATTCGAACCTGTGGCCCCCAGATTAGGAATCTGATGCTCTATCCAACTGAGCTACGGGCGCGGTGAATGCCGTAATAAGGCCCGCCAGCGCTGCTGGCAATCAGTTCAGATCTTCTGGCGGCGCAACGGGAAAGGGAAGCGGGGCTACCGCAATACCTTCATCGGCGAGGCTTTCCGCTTCTTCTACGCTGGCCTTGCCATGGATAGGCTTCTCATCAGCCTCTCCATAATGCATCGCGCGCGAAGCTTCGGCGAATTTGTCACCCACCCATGTGCTGTTTTTGAGCGCTTTGTCCTGCGCCTTCGCCAGCTCGGTCAGTGCCTTTTGCACTTCTTCGGGCATGGGCTGATTGGCGACGGGATGGGATTCTTCGGTAGGGGTTGCGGGCGCCAGCATCGTATCTTGCCGCTGATTGCCCTTGGCAGGAACCGCCGGGGCCATTGGCGCCTTTTTTACCGCAGCAGAGCCGCAATGCGGACAATCCAGCAGCCCGCGCGCTTGCTGATCGGCGAAATCATCTGAGGAGCTGAACCACCCTTCGAAAGGATGGCCTTGGTCACATTGGAGGTCGAATACAATCATCTCACGGCTCTAATTGAGGATCGCGCGGCGATTGGCAAGGCTGGGAAGCTGGCTGCGTACTTCTTTGATCCGGCTAAGATCAATGTCGCAAAATCCAAGCTGCGGCTCTTCTCCGCCCATGTCGAGTAGGACTTCGCCCCATGGATCAATCACAAGCGAGTGCCCATAGGTCGCTCGCCCATCCTCATGTTTGCCCACTTGGGCCGCCGCTATCACGAAAGCGCTGGCCTCAATCGCACGGGCCCGCAGCAATACGTGCCAATGCGCCGCACCTGTTGGCTTGGTAAAGGCAGCGGGGACTGCAATCGCATCGCATTGGCGCTGCCCCAATGCCTCGAACAAGGCTGGGAAACGCAAATCGTAGCAGATGGTAAGGCCGAGTTTGCCGAGCGGGGTATTGTCCGCCGTCACGACATCCTTGCCCGGTTCATAGGCCGCGCTTTCGCGCCATGTCTCGCCCGTATCCAATTCGACATCGAACATATGCATCTTGTCATAACGCGCGGTGACCACGCCATCGCTGCCGATAACAAATCCGCGATTGACGTTCTTCTCGCTCTCCTCACTTGCCAATGCAAGCGACCCCAGATGGACAGAAAGGCCCGCCGATTTGGCTGCATCGCAAATGGAGCGCAGCGCCTCGCTCTCACTTTCCCGCACTATTTGCGGCGCAGCACGATTGCGCTTTTGATCGAGCAACCCGCACATCTCGGGCGTAAAGAGCATCTCTGCCCCGCCCGCCTTCGCATCCTCAATCGCCCGCACAATCGCGCGCGTGTTCGCATCAGGGTCGATCCCTGAATTCATCTGAAGGAGTGCAATTTTGGGCAAGGGTCAGAATTATCCTGCGAGCAGCGCGTCGAGTTTGCCTTGCGCATCGAGCGCGGCCAGATCGTCCGAGCCGCCGACATAGACCTCGCCGATAAAAATCTGCGGGACGGTTCGCGCTTGCGGCGCCCGTTCAAGCATCTCGTCGCGCTTGGGGCCGCCCATAGAGATATCGATCTCGTTGAACTGCGCACCCTTTTTGCTCAACAAAGCCTTTGCACGGGTGCAAAATGGGCAAAAACCCTTGGTGTAGATATCGATGTTCACAGCCATGCTTTTTCCTTGATCTCGCCCAGTGCAATTCTGTCTTGAAAGGGCATTTCACGCTTCTTATCTGGTGTGTGTCGGTGATTGCCACAAGGGATCATCCGGCAATTCATTGGGGCGCAGCATGGTGCTGGCCCCACTTAAATGTCAAATTGCTCAACAGAGGATTTGTTGATTATGTCACGACTAGATTTCACACCGTATCGCCGCACAACCGTTGGTTTCGACCATCTGTTTGACCTGCTCGAAAGCCAGGTCCGCAACAATTCGGGCGACAATTACCCCCCGTTCAATATCGAGCGCCGCAGCGAGGATGAATATCGCATCACGCTGGCGATTGCCGGTTTCCGCGCGGAAGATCTCGATATCACTGCCCAGCAAAACTTGCTGACTGTCGCCGGTCGTAAGCGCGACGAAGAAGCGACAAGCGAAATGCTCCATGTCGGCATCGCCAATCGCGGGTTCGAACGCCGTTTTGAGCTTGCCGACTATGTCCGCGTAGAAAGCGCTGATTTGGCTGATGGATTGCTCATTCTCGATCTGGTGCGTGAAGTGCCCGATGCGATGAAGCCGAAAAAGATCGCTGTGAACGGCACAGCGGCCACACTCAAGGCAGTACCGGACAGCTCAGAGCCAGACGAAAGCTCCGCAGCTTAAGCTTCCTAAAAAACGAAATTTTGGGGGCGGAGTGAGAAACTTCGCCCCCAACGACATCATGCCGCTTCGAGTGTTTCACAATCCCCGGGTCGCGGTGGGAACGGTGATCCGTGCTCGAAGCGCGTGTGATAATGTTAAATCGTGTAAATTTGCAAGAGCGTTTTCGTCGCTATCCCGAATTGAGAACAATCAATTGGCGGCTAGACCAGTCGCGATTGTTCCACAGCCGCGGCAACAAAACCTGCAAAAAGCGGATGGGGATCAAACGGCCGCGATTTGAGTTCGGGGTGGAATTGCACTCCGACGAACCACGGATGATCGGGCCGCTCGACTATTTCTGGCAGCAAACCATCGGGCGACATGCCCGAAAAAACCAGCCCCGTGCCTTCGAGACGGTCGATATATGCGCTGTTCACCTCGTAGCGATGGCGATGGCGCTCGGATATATCGGTCGCGCCACCGTAGACGCTCGAAACATGGCTATTGACTGAAAGCTTCGCGTCATAAGCGCCTAGCCGCATCGTTCCGCCCAGATCGCCGCCTTCCTCGCGCTGCTGAACGCCCTCTTCGCTCATCCACTCGGTAATAATACCGACCACTGGCTCGCTGGTTTCGCCAAATTCGGTCGAAGAAGCCTGATCAATGCCCGCTAGCCGCGCGCTTTCAATGCAAGCCATCTGCATGCCGAGACAAATCCCGAAGAAGGGCACGCTGCGCTCTCTGGCAAAGCGGACAGAGGCGATTTTGCCCTCGCTGCCGCGTTCACCGAAACCACCCGGGACGAGAATTCCGTGGAGTGGCTCAAGCGCTGCGGCTATATCGGCGGGCGCCTGCTCGAACACTTCAGCATCGATCCAGCGGATGTTGACCTTCACCCGGTTCGCCATTCCGCCGTGCACAAGCGCTTCGTTGAGGCTTTTGTAGGCGTCTTGCAGGCCGACATATTTGCCTACAACGCCGATGGTCACTTCGCCTTCCGGATTTTCGCGGCGATCAACCACATCATCCCAGCTTGATAGATCAGGCTCGTTCGCGTCGGTTATGCCAAAGCCGCGCAAAACTTCGTCGTCCAGACCCTGTTCGTGATATTGCAGCGGCACCGAGTAAATGGAGCTAGCATCAAGTGCGGGGATCACCGCTTCCTTGCGCACGTTACAAAAATTGGCGATTTTCTGGCGCTCGCCATCAGGGATAGGATGTTCGGCACGACAAAGCAGAACATCAGGTTTGATCCCAAGGCTGGCCAATTCGCGCACCGAATGCTGGGTAGGTTTGGTCTTTAGCTCACCCGCCGCAGCAATATAGGGTACCAGAGTCACATGGACGCTCAAGGTCTGGAGCGGCTCCAGCTCGTTACGCAATTGCCGGATCGCTTCCATGAAGGGGAGCGATTCAATATCGCCCACGGTCCCGCCGATCTCGCACAGGATAAAGTCGTGATCGCCCTGATCGGCCAATGCAAATTGCTTAATCGCATCAGTGACATGCGGGATGACTTGCACAGTCGCACCCAAATAGTCGCCGCGGCGTTCCTTAGCGATAATATCGCGATAGACTCGACCTGAGGTGATATTATCAGACTGGCGTGCGGAAACACCGGTAAAACGCTCGTAATGGCCAAGATCAAGGTCCGTCTCTGCTCCGTCATCGGTCACATAGACCTCGCCATGCTGATAGGGGCTCATCGTGCCCGGATCGACATTGAGATAGGGATCAAATTTTCGGATGCGCACCTTATACCCGCGCGCCTGCAGGAGCGCAGCAAGCGATGCTGCCATGAGACCTTTGCCGAGCGAGGAGACCACGCCGCCGGTGATGAAAATATACCGCGCCATGGGAGGAAAGGCTTAAGGGCGTAATCGGATTCGGCGCAAGCGATTTGCTGCGCCTAATTGCCGCAATCCACAGACCTTATGAAAAATTCGCGCTTACTCGGTCGATTCAGACAGCGGATCATTGTCCGCTGGTGTCGCCGGAGCAGGAGCCGCCGCCCCATCGCCTTGAGCCGCCAACGGATCCGCAGGCGCCGCATCAACGTTGCGATCAAGATCGGACGAAATCTCGCCACCGCCTGTCGCATCGACCGCAACAGCAGCTAGCAAAATGGACATCGCCACAAAGGCAATCGCCAGCCACCGTGTGGAGCGTGTGAGGAAATCGGCGCTTCCGCGCGCGCCCATCACGCCGCCTGGGCTACCGCCAATACCCAATCCGCCACCTTCGGAACGTTGCATCAAAATGACCGCAACTAGCGCCGCCGCGATGATGGCTTGAACAACGGTGAGGAATAGGAATAGCGACATAGGTCAGGACAATCTTTGAATGAGTAAGTGAGCGCGATTTAGTGTTCGCAAGGCTATTCGGCAAGGGGCGCGATGACCGCCCTAGCCTTCAAAGACCTCAGCAGCAGCAATTGCAATGCCCATAAAACTGTCGGCGGTAAGGCTTGCACCGCCCACCAAAGCGCCGCCGACCTCGTCTGCATCCATTAGCTCGCGGGCATTTTCGGCCTTAACCGAACCGCCGTAAAGAATGCGCACTTCGCTGCCTTGCTCTTCGCCGTAAAGCTCAACCAAAAGCGCGCGGATCGCAACATGCATATCCGAGACATCTTGAGGCGTTGCGGTTTTGCCGGTGCCAATCGCCCAGATCGGCTCATATGCAATTGTGAGTTGCTCGGCTGCATCCTCTATATGAGGCAAAGATGCGCGAAGCTGATCGGTGACGAATTTGACTGCTTTGCCCTTTTCGCGCACGTCCAAGCTTTCGCCGCAGCACAAAATCACGCGCAGTCCCGCCGCCAGAGCAACATCAGCCTTTTGCTTAACGCAAGCATCGCTCTCGCCATGGTCGCCGCGCCGCTCGCTATGGCCAAGTATCACGAATTTCGCGCCAGCATCTGCGCACATAGCAGCGGAAATATCACCCGTATGCGCCCCGCCCTCTGCATGGTGGCAATCTTGCGCACCAACACCGATCTGCTCAGCTTCACGGTGCACAGCATGGATTAGCGTAAACGGAGGTGCAATCGCGACTTCCACCTTCATCAGGCGCTGCGCAGCACGATCGATTGCACGCGCTTCTGACAGCATCGCGCGCGTTCCATGCATTTTCCAATTGCCAACAATAAAGGGCCGTTGGGCCATGTGTCCAAATTCCTAAAATAGAGGCCGAATCTCGTTTACAGCCTATGGGGGATCGCCGGGAGACCCGCTAGCTGAGGATTACAAATCAGTCAAAACCCCTTTGCACCTGTTGCGGGCAGGTCGCGGGGCCGATAAAGCGCTTCGCAAATGTTCACCAAGGCTGGAATCCCAGCCCACTACGAAGGCCAAGAGGCACTATGATCGGTTTTTTCCGTAGAATTTTCAGCTCCAAGATCGGGCTTGCTCTGGCACTGGCATTTATAGGCCTGATTGGTTTTGCCTTCGCCGGCGCTGATGTGTCGGGCACCGGCACCTTCGGCGGTATATCGGGTAGCGACCGCGTGGCGGTTGTAGGCGATAGCAAGATTGGTGTTGCCGAGTTTTCGCGTACAGCCAGCTCTGCGGTCGACCAAATCCGTCAGAACAATCCGACCATCACCATGCGCGCCTTTGTTGAGCAGGATGGGCTGGAAGATGTGCTGGAACAGATGGTCAATCGCTACACTTTGGCCGAATACGCCAGCAGCTTCGGCTTCAGAGCTGGGGATAACCTCGTCAATAGCGAGATTATGCAGATACCGGCTTTCCGCGGTGCAGATGGCAATTTCAGCCAAGAGTCATACGAGGGGGCGCTGGCACAACAGGGCTTGAACGATGCTCTTTTGCGCGAAGATTTGCGGCTAGGCCTGCTCGCAGAACAAGTGACTTTGAGCGCTATTCGCGGCGCGCGTCTGCCGAACAAATTCGCCAATCGTTATGCCGCTTTGTTGGGCGAGCGGCGCAAGGGTTCGGTTGCCTTTATTCCAAGCGCTGCCTTCGCTCCAACTGAAGACCCAAGTGATGCGCAATTGCAGGCGTTTTACGATGAAAACCGTGCCGATTTCATCCGCCCCGAGCGGCGCACAGTGCGCTTTGCGACCTTTGGCATGGACAATGTCGATGCGCGGACAACCCCAACCGATGCTGAGATTGCGGCGCGCTATGAACGCGACAAAGAAGATTATGCCGCTTCTGAAACACGTAGCTTTACCCGCCTGATCGTTCCCACTGAGGATGCTGCCAATTCGATTCTTGCACGCATTGGTGGTGGCGCTTCGCTCGACAGCGTGGCCGAAGAACTAGGCTTTGGCACAAGCAAGATCGAAGCGACTGAACGCAGCGACTATGCCACATCCACCTCAAGTGCAGTGGCAGAAGCAGCCTTTGCGGCTGACCGCGGCGATATTGCCAAACCTGTGCGCGGCGCTTTGGGCTGGCATATCACCCGCGTTGATACGGTAACAGGGCGCGCAGCCCGATCACTGGCCGACGTAACGCCTGAATTGCGCGAGACTTTGACCGGCGAGTTGCAAATCGCAGCCCTTGCCGATCTGAGCGCGCGGATCGAAGAGCAAGTCGATGATGGCATGCCGCTGAGCGAAGTCGCCGAGGACCTCGGCATCGAGGTAACG
>CALLIO010000195.1 GCA_938009055.1 uncultured Altererythrobacter sp. | reverse complement strand
CCTGTCAGACGGGACCAAGATAATCACGCAAGATTGGAGGCCATAATGGGCATCGGAGCAGTTGCAGGCGCCGTGATCGGTGGCGTTTCATCCATCGTTTCAGGCAACAGAGCGGCGGACGCGCAAGAGGCGGCGTCCTCTGCGTCTATCGCTGAGAACCGTCGTCAATACGACCAGACGCGCGCGGACTTCGAGGGCCAGCGCCGTGCGGGTGATAATGCCCTTGCGGTGCGCCAAGGTGCGTTGGGTATCGGCGCGGCCCCTGTGTTTGGATATGGCGGCAAGCAACAGTTTCTCGTTGGCGATGGGAATGGCGGTTTCAACGTCCAGAACGGCAACGGCCTAGTCTGGGAGAACTTCGACACGTTTGAAGACGGTCAGGCGTTTATGGCGGACAACGCCACGACGTTCGAAACGTCTCCCGGTTATGAGTTCCGCGCAGAGCAAAGCCAAAACGCATTGGAGCGGATGGCATCGGCGCGCGGCTTGCGGCTTGGTTCCAGCACGTTGCAGGAAGCGCAGCGCATGAGCGACGGCCTGGCATCGGCGGAATATACAAATTGGATGAACCAGCTCGGCGGTCACGCGGGCATCGGGCAATCTGCGAACAACACCTTGGCCAGCGTTGGGCAATCAACAGCGACCAACAACAGCAACGCCTTGGCGGCTGCGGGCGATGCGCGGGCAAGTGGCTATTTGAATACAAACAGCGCGATCCAAGGAACCCTTGGTAACTTCTCCAGCATTTACGGCATGGGGCAGGCTGGTGCGTTTGGGTCTGATCCCTGGTCTGGCTTTGGTTTCGGAGGTTCCTGATATGAGCGTTTTTGATCTTGGCGGAAACATTGCCAACGGCTTTGCGATGGGCGCTGGCATTGCGCAGGCTCGGCAGCAAAACGCACTTGCTCAAGCCACCCAGCAAGATGGCGGCGTCGTCGGCCAGAACACGCTTGCCCAAATGACACCGCAGCAACAGTTCGGATGGCAGCGCAAGCAAACAGAGGCCGCGCAGAGCGACCAGATGTTCCAAGCCGACATGGAATACAAGAAAACGCAGATTGCCAATGCGCGTCAAAAGGGTGCGGAGCTTGCGCGCCAAGCGGCTGCTGAGTTGTCGGCGGAGCAAGTGCAGGCTGAGAAAAGCGAGATGCTTGGCCTTGCAGCGGGTGCGCGAGAGGCGATTCAGAGCGGGCCTGAGGCTTGGGATATGTTCTTTTCCAAATATGAAGGGCCGTTAACTGAGCAGGGCATAGACCCTTCGCTGTTCACATATGAAAACGCGCCTATCGCTCTCGCGTTAGTTGTGGGTAGCCTTGAAGGCCTTGAGGCTGCTGACGAATACGGGAGCAGCTTGCAGCCAGAGTCGGGCTTTCGGCTGGCAACGCAGGAAGAGGCGGCGAGATACGGTTCGCAAGCGGGACAGTTCGGCCCTGATGGCAGGTTCTATCCAAACAATCCGCCAAAAGGTCACAGCATTCAAGTTGGGGCTGATGGTGCAATCAGCATCACGGAGGGGCCGGGCGTTACCGGGTCCAAGCCGTTCACGGAAGGCCAGAGCAAAGACAACGTGTATTCCACAAGAGCGCGTGGCGCTTTGGAGGCTCTTGAGCCTGTCGCAGATTCCCTCACAAGTCGGACAGATCGCGCGGCGGGACATGTGCCGTTTGGCTTTGGGCGCGAGTTCCAAGACCCCAACTTCCAAGTCGCAGAGCAGGCCGGGAACGAGTTCCTGATGGCCATTCTTCGCAAGGACACTGGCGCGGCCATCACCAACCAAGAATTTGACATTTACGGTCCAGTGTATTTGCCGCAGCCTGGCGATAGCCCGAAATTGTTGGAGGAAAAGCGAATTTCGCGCACGCGAGCGATCAACGCAATCGAATCCGGCATGTCACCAGCCCAGATGCTTGCACAAGAGCGGGCGCTGGCGAATACGGCAGAGGAAGCGGGGGCGCCCCAGCCAACGGGGCGCGGCACTGACCCACGGAGGCAGGCGCAATCCTCTGACCTTCCTAGCGTGGCCGATATTTCCAACATGAGCGATGAGGAGCTTGACGCCTTCATTGAGCAAGGCGGGGCAAACTAATGAGCGATGTTTTGCGCGCGGCGCTGATCGAAAAGGCCAAGCGCGAGCGGGCGCGGCGGCAGGGTGCGCAGGCCACAGACAAGCCTGAAGCTGACATGTCTCTCATGGGACGGCTCAAGGACAACGTAATAGGCGTTGATGATGGCGTGAACTCCTTTGGCGAAAACGCCGCAGCCGCGCTCAATATTGCTGGAGAAAGCCTGACAATGGGCTTAGTCGGTGATGAGGCGTCAGCCGGGCTAGATGCTGCAATGGGTCGTGGTCCTTACGAGGACCGCTTGCAGGTTCGCCGCCAGCAGGAGGCGGGCTTCAGGGAGCGGAACCCAAAGACCGCCTTGGCGGCTGAGATTGCACCGGCACTCATTCCTGGTGCGGGCGCTGCGCAGGCCTTGAAGGGTGTGAGCAAGCTTGGTCGCGCAGGTGCTGGTGCGCTTGTTGGCGCTGCAAGCGGCGGCACATACGGCTTCATGGAAGGCGAGGGTGACATTTCCAATCGCGTGCAAGGCGGCACGGCGGGTGCGGTTCTTGGCGGGTTGATCGGTGGCGCGGCCCCTAAGGTGATGGACAGCCTTTCGAAATTGCCCAAGCGTCTTTCGGGCACCTTCCGGCGTTCGCAAGAGCGCCCCACGCTTGAAAACCTGAAGGCCACAAAGTCAGCTGCCTATCGCGCCGTCGATGAAAGTGGCGAGACATTCACGGGCGAAGAGGTGACCGGTCTTTATGATGCGGTCCGCAACGCCTTTGATGACGGCACATATGTTGAAGGAAGCGATACGGCGAGCGACGCGGTTCTGCGCATCTTGGAGCGCCAGCAGGGCCAGCCATTGACGCTTTCCAAGCTCGATACAATCCGCAAGAACATCTGGAAGCGGTATGGGTCGGCAAAGGACCAGCCCCGGTTGCTTGATGCTGTGCGGGCTATTGATGATCTGATTGACCAAAAGTCAGGGGCTTCTGATCTGATGGGCGCAGCCCGCGCGGCCAACAGCCGATACGCAAAAACGCAAATGCTACACGACGCATTCCAAAAGGCGAGCGATCAAACAGCGTCCTCCGGCTCCGGCGGCAATATCGTAAACAAGTACCGCCAAGCTGTGACGGCCATCATCAACAACCCAAAGAAAGCCAAGTTCTTCAGCGTAGATGAGATTGATCTGATGCGTGGTTTTGTTGAGGGGTCAACTTCTGAAAACGTGCGCCGCTTGATCGGCAAGCTATCTCCAAGCGGAAACGGCTTGATGATGGCGCTTCACGTTGTCGGTGGTGTTTCGTCAAATGGAATGACGGTTCCGCTCATGGCGGTTGGGGCAGGGGCCAAAGGCAGCGCAGATCGCGCGGCAATGCGTGGGGCCGAAACCCTTCAAGACGTTGTTTCGGGCTTCAAGCCAGTGCCGGACGTACCTCGCCTGACGTCTGCGCAGGGTGGCGCTGTTAGCGGTTCCGCAGCACTCGCAGGAAGCGAAGCAAGCCGCCTATTAGAAAGGCAAAGGCAAGTCCAATAAGAACGCCTGCGATGTCGTAGTAGACGTTCTTGATGAATGGGTGGTCATCCTGAAACCAGTAGATTGACCCGCCCAAGGCCAAGCAGAAGTACAAAAGCCAGTCCGAGGCCTTCGGGGCAACGCCGGTTTCGCGCTCAATTCTGTCTAAGCGGCGACCGATTGCGATCACACCCACAACAGTGACCGTGACCAGTATCGCAGACGGAAATTCTGAAATGCTCATATAAAACGAGGCTCGCAATGCAATTTCGAGTGAACCCCGCAGACGCGGGGGTATTTGACGTGCGACAAGCTGCGGCTCCTTTGCTGCAGCAGCGCGCGGCCCAGCAGCAGAACGCCTTAGCATATGGCGGCGGCATGCCGAACAGCATGGCCTATCAAATGGGGCCAGAGCAAGCACAATACAATGCTTTAGCGGAATACGGCGGACCAACGAACCGCGCTGCACTGACATCTGGTGGTGGATCGGGCGGCAATTTCGACATGAGCAACGTCAGCGACGATATCGCGCTTGGCATCATCGAAACTGCAAATTCGCTTGGAATTGATCCGATAGATTTGGCGACTGCCATTTCCTACGAGACCGCCGGGACGTTTGATCCAACCAAGGCGGGACCGACAACCCAATGGGGCCAGCATCGCGGCTTGATTCAGTTCGGTGGGCCACAGGCAGAGCAACACGGCGTTGATTGGAATGATCCTATTGGCTCTCAGCTTGGGGCGAATGGCGCGGTTGCAAGCTACTTGCGCTCAACTGGCGTCAAGCCCGGCATGGGATTGCTTGACGTTTA
>CALLIO010000194.1 GCA_938009055.1 uncultured Altererythrobacter sp. | reverse complement strand
CTCATCGCTATGGAGCAATTCTGACGAACATTGCTGCATCACTTGGCTTGCCCGCGCGATTGGATTGGTGAGGTAGAAATCCTTAACCGGATAGGCCTCAATCACGCCCTCAGCCTTCGCTTTCGCGTCAGCTTTCGGCATTGCGCCGTAATCCGCCAAGCCTTCTTCACCCAGCGCAGGAACCGCCTTGATCATCGCGGCCTGCAATTCAGCAAAGCTGTCAAAGCCCACGTCCACTTTTAGCGCATCGGCCAAGGCCCTCAGGATCGTCCAATCCTCGCGCGCATCACCCGGGGCAAACACAGCTTTTTCGGCAAACTGTACGCGCCCTTCGGTGTTCACATAGGTTCCGTCTTTTTCGGCATAGGAGGCTGCGGGCAGGATAATATCCGCCGCATGCGCGCCCTTGTCACCGTGATGGCCGATATAGACCTTGAGTGTGTCGGCAAATGGCTCGAAATCCATCTCATCCGCGCCGAGGCTCAGCAACACTCTCGGAGCGGCCTTCACAATATCCGCCATGCCATTCTTCTGCGCATAGCCGAGCATCAGCCCGCCCATCCGCGCGGCAGAGAAATGCAGGACGTTGAAACCGTTCCAGTCTTTTGTAACGACACCGAGCTTATCCGCCGCCGCCAAGGCGCCGGAAAGCGCGCCTTTCGCCAAAGCTGCTCCGCCCAAAATCATCGCCGGACGCTCCGCCGCCTTAAACGCGTCTTTCACATTCTTGGGCAATTTGCCGAGCACGCTCAGATCATTGCCGATGAAAGTCGCAGGATAGGTCGTTTCCCACTCAGGGCCAATCAGGAACACTTTCGCGCCCGCCATTGCCGCCTTGCGGATACGCGCATTGACGAGAGCGGCTTCCCAGCGAACATGGCTGCCCACAATCAACACTGCGTCGGCTGTCTCAATCCCGGCAAGTCCGGTGTTGAAATTGACCGCCGCGAGGCTGGAAACGTCATAATCCATGCCGGTCTGACGCCCTTCGAGCAGGGTCGATCCGCACGCCTTTAGCAAAGCCTTGGCCGCAAACATCGTCTCGCAATCGACCATATCGCCAGCAACCGCCGCGATAGATTTGGGCGCACCCTTCAGCTGTGATGCAATCGCCTTAAACGCTTCATCCCATGTCGCAGCCTTCAGCCCACCGCGTTTGCGCATGAAGACTTTGTCGAGGCGGCGCTTGGTCAGGCCATCGACCTGATAGCGCGCCTTGTCTGAAATCCACTCCTCATTCACATCATCATTGATGCGGGGGAGCGCGCGCATAACCTCGCGCCCGCGGCTGTCGAGCCGGATGTTCGCGCCCACCGCGTCAGATACATCAATGCTCAGCGTCTTCTTCAATTCCCACGGACGCGCTTCGAACGCGTAAGGCCGTGACGTCAAGGCGCCAACGGGACACAAGTCGATGACATTCGCGGACAATTCGTGAGACGCAGCCTGCTCCAAATAGGTCGTGATCTGCATATCCTCGCCGCGGTAAAGCGCGCCGAATTCATCCACGCCCGCGATCTCTTCGCTGAAACGCACACAGCGCGTGCAGTGAATGCAGCGCGTCATCGTGGTCGAGATAAGCGGGCCCATGTTCTTTTCGGTCACCGCGCGGCGATGCTCTTTGCTGCGCGAATAGCCCTTGCCGTAGGCCACCGACTGGTCTTGCAGATCACACTCGCCGCCTTGATCGCAAATCGGGCAGTCGAGAGGGTGATTGACGAGAAGGAATTCCATCACGCCTTCGCGGGCCTTCTTGACCATCGGCGTGTTGGTGCGGATTTCCTGTCCGTCACCCGCTGGAAGCGCGCAAGACGCTTGCGGCTTGGGAGGACCAGGTGCCACTTCCACCAAACACATCCGGCAGTTACCGGCGATACTTAAGCGTTCGTGGTAACAAAAGCGCGGGATTTCTTTGCCAGCAGCCTCGCACGCCTGAAGGACAGTCGCGCCTGCTGGGACTTCGATCTCTTCGCCATCGACGGTGACTTTAGGCATAGCTATTCCGCCGCCTCCATAAACTTCGCATTGTGCTCTTCGATCCGGCGTTCCAACTCGGGGCGGAAATGGCGGATCAGGCCCTGGATCGGCCAAGCCGCCGCATCACCAAGAGCGCAAATTGTATGACCTTCCACCTGCTTGGTCACTTCATGTAGCATGTCGATCTCTTCAATCGCCGCATCGCCCGTGCGAAGCCGCTCCATCATGCGCCACATCCAGCCTGTACCCTCGCGGCACGGCGTGCATTGGCCGCAGGATTCATGCTTGTAGAAATAGGAGAGGCGGCTGATCGCGCGCACGATGTCGGTGGACTTGTCCATCACAATCACCGCCGCTGTGCCAAGGCCGCTGCCCAGCTCTTTCAGCCCGTCAAAGTCCATCGGGGCTTGCCGAATTTGATCGGCAGGCACAAGCGGAACAGAAGAGCCGCCCGGGATAACCGCCAGCAGATTTTCCCACCCGCCGGTAATGCCGCCGCAATGCTTTTCGATCAACTCTTCGAAAGGAATGCTCATTTCCTCTTCGACGACGCATGGCTTTTCAACATGGCCGCTGATTTGGAAGAGTTTGGTGCCGTGGTTGCCCTCGCGCCCGAAGCCGGAAAACCAGCTCGCGCCGCGCCGCAGGATCGTGGGCACAACCGCGATACTCTCGACATTGTTGACCGTGGTTGGGCAGCCATAAAGGCCAGCCCCCGCTGGGAATGGCGGTTTGAGGCGCGGTTGCCCCTTCTTGCCTTCCAAACTTTCGATCATCGCGGTTTCTTCGCCGCAGATATATGCACCCGCACCGCGGTGCATGAACACGTCAAAATCGTATCCCGAACCGCTGGCGTTCTTGCCGATCAGTCCGGCAGCGTTCGCTTCGTCGATAGCTTTTTGGAGCGCCTCAGCCTCGCGGATATACTCGCCGCGAATGTAGATATAGGCAGCGCGCGCGCGCATGGCGAAGCCGGCAACCAATGCGCCTTCGATCAATTTGTGCGGATCGTGGCGCAGGATTTCGCGGTCTTTGCACGAACCGGGTTCGGATTCGTCAGCATTGATAACGAGGAAGCTGGGCCGTCCGTCTTTGCTCTCTTTGGGCATGAACGACCATTTGAGACCGGTGGGAAAGCCCGCCCCGCCCCGCCCGCGCAGACCGGACGCCTTAATCTCTTCGATAATTGCGTCTTGACCGCGTTCGATCAGCGCCTTGGTATTGTCCCAATCGCCGCGCGCCTCAGCCGCCTTCAAGTCGGCGGACTGATAGCCATAGACATTGGTGAAGATCCGGTCCTTATCAGCCAGCATCGCCCGGTCCCTTCTTTGCATTCTTAATCTGGCGCAGCGCCAGAACCTGAAAAATCAGCCCGACACCCATAAATGGGACGCCAAGGCCGCGCTCGCCCGTCGCGGCGAGATAGGCACCCACGCCAAAGGCAATAAAGCCTGCCATAATGAAGGCAATTGTCGCGCCGTTCATGACAAAAGCCCTTGCGAATAGATGTAGGCACCGCCGCCCAGCACGCCTGCGATCACGGCGAATTTGATCATGCCCTTGATGACTTTCCATGCAAGGACAGCAAGGCCGAGCGCGATAGCCAATGTGATCCAGTCAAGCTCCATCACCACGCCTTTCGGTAATCATGGTTTGACTTAACCATGTCAGTGAG
>CALLIO010000193.1 GCA_938009055.1 uncultured Altererythrobacter sp. | reverse complement strand
TGGCAAAGATTGTAGTGGATGCTGAAAGCGAAGAGAGCCTGGAGGAATGGCTGCTCGATGCGATAGAGGAAGCAAGGGAAGAAGGCGGCGCATGAAACAGATTTTGGCATTAGTCTGGGCCAGCTTTGCTTGTGTAATCCTGATCGCCTGCTCAGCGCAGCCTGAAGCCAATGCGGCCTCTGCTGAACCCAGCGCGACCGCCGCGCCGGGAACTCATCCGATCTCTGGCTTAGAAATTGTCGATGTGGTGGTGGAAAATGGCGATAGCCGCCATGTCTTTCGTGCCGAGCTTGCCAATACGCCCCAGTCGCAAGCCAAGGGGCTGATGTTCCGCACCGAAATGGGCGATGATGAGGGCATGCTTTTCCCTTCCCAAGTACCCGCGCCGCGCAGTTTCTGGATGAAGAATACGCCGCTCTCGCTCGATATCATCTTTGTCGGCACAGACGGCCGGATCAGTAATATCGCTGCTGATACAGTGCCTTATTCTCTCGAGCCGGTTGTTTCCGTAGGTCCGGCGATTGCGGTGCTGGAATTGCGTGCTGGCCGATCTGCCGAGCTGGGCATTGCCGCTGGCCACCGTGTTTCTTGGCCTGAAGCTGACAAAACACAATAAGTGCAGCTGCTGGCTTGGCCTCGCTTGGAAAACCGGCTAACCGCGCTCTTTCAATGAACAGGCTTCAAAAATGAGCATCTTCGGAAAAATCTTCACCTGGTGGGATGGGGCCACAATCGGCACCCATATTTGGTCGTGGCGCAATGGCGAGCATGTCGGCACTGACGCTGACGGCAACAAATACTACCGCAAGCCAGCGAAAAGCGGCGCGAAAGAGCGGCGCTGGGTGATCTATGATGGCGCCAATGATGCCAGTCGCGTGCCCGCCGAATGGCATGGCTGGCTGCACGGTTCGTTTGATGATGTGCCCGAAAGCCATCTTCCCCCGGCCAAGATCTGGGAAACGGAATACACTCCCAATCCCACTGGCACGGCACAGGCTTATCGCCCGCAAGGCGCATTGGAGCGCGGCGGCAAGCGCGCAAGCGCGACCGGTGATTACGAAGCATGGTCGCCAGAAGGCTAAAGATGACTTTTTACGCGCGGCTTCTTGGTTTGGGATTAGCAAGCGGTTTGCTTGCATCATGCGGCGGAGACACTCCGCCAGCGCCCGAGCCTGTTGAAACCGAAGTTCCTGAAGAATTGCAGGCTGCCCCGCCGCCGCCGCCGACTGAGGACGTAGCCGAGGCTGCACAAATTGGCACACCCATGGCAGAACGCGAGGCGACCATTGGCCTGCTCAACAAGCGCAATAATGTGAGCCAGGACTTGGTTCTAAAGCCGGGCGAATCGAGCCGGGTTGGGCGCGTTATTGTCCGCTTGCAGGCTTGCGAGCGCACGGCGCCTTGGGAAATGCCGCAAGAGACCGGCGCTTTTGTGCAGGTTCTGGTTCAAGAGCGCGGCGAGGATGGCTTTTCTTCCGTCTTCTCAGGCTGGCTGTTCAAAGAATCGCCCAGCGTCAACGTGGTTGAACACCCGATCTATGATATTTGGGTCAAGGATTGCGCGATGAGCTTTCCGGGCGAAGAAGCCTCAAGCTGACCGGCCTTCGCTAGAATCGCGTCATAGCTTTGCGGCAGCGAGCATTCTGGCTCCCCTTCTGCCTCTTTGACCAGTTCCAGATAATCGGCTTGAGGCAGCTCGACAGCGCCCAATGAGGCGAGATGATCGGTCATGAACTGGCAATCGAGCAAGACGCAGCCGCTTTGCCGCATCAGCGCAATGAGCCAGCCCAGCGCCACCTTACTGGCATTGTCGGCCCGGCTGAACATGCTTTCTCCGCAAAAGGCACGCTCAAAACTCACACCGTACAACCCGCCGACTAGCTTTCCCTCTTGCCAACATTCCACCGAATGCGCGTGGCCCAATTGATGCAGCTCGATATAGCTTGCTTCGATTCTACGGCTGATCCAGCTTTCCGGATGTCCGGGACGTGGCTGTGCACAGGCGCGGATGACGGCGGGAAAATCGCGGTTTACGGTGACTTCGAACCGGTCTTGGCGAATGATCTTCCTAAGCGATTTGGACAGTCGGAATTCATCGAGCGGAATAATGGCCCTATCGCGCGGTTCGACCCAGAAAACCTCTGGATCATCGCGGTTGTCTGACATGGGGAATATCCCGCTTTTGTAAGCGAGCAGCAGCATGTCAGCTGGGATGGGGGCGGGGAAGGGAGAATGCATATCTGCCCTGCGCTATAACAGAAATTGCAGCCCAATGCGCAAGCGGCGCTGCATTAGCATTTGCGCGACAACAAATCGGATACTTGCGTTGCGCTGCGCGAGGTTCTAGAGCGCTGCGGCCCGTGCAGGGGCGTAGCTCAGTTGGTAGAGCGTCGGTCTCCAAAACCGAAGGTCCAGAGTTCGAGTCTCTGTGCCCCTGCCATTTTCTCTTATAGCCGACATGATATTGAGCGCCTGATCTGCAAGCGCCCCGCGCATCTGCGTGCGCTGAAGCCCTTGTGTTCAGCCGAGTTAGAGCTGGGCCGAGCTAGAGCTAGAGTCGGGCTTGCCTCAAGTCTCTTTCGCCTGCTCCGGCGTATCAGCAACATGATCCTTGCCCGCTGTCTTGTCACCTTGGGCGAGTTTGAACACCACCCCTGACAGCAGCAACAGTGCGAGCAGGTTAGGCAAGGCCATCGCAGCGTTCGAGATGTCGCCCATCCGCCAGACCGTGGTGAGATCCGCGCTTGCACCGATATAGATCACTACGCACCACAGCACGCGCCAGATCATATGCACGATCTTCTCGCCGCCTCGGGTCGAGCCAGGGATCCGGTCATAGATAAAGGTGATCGCACGCTCGCCATAATAGCTCCAGGTAAGCAGCGTGGTGAACACGAACACGATCAGTGCAATCGACGCGACTAGCGTGCCGATCGAAATGCCAGCCAATTCAACTGGGAAGGCCGCTGCAAAAGCGCCGCTGGTCATCGCAAAGCCTTGCAAATCGCTTTCCCACGCGTGTTTCACAGCTTCGCCGCCGCCAGTGAAGTCGCCTTGAACCGTTAGGATAACAAGCGCGGTCATCGTGCAGATAACCACCGTATCGAT
>CALLIO010000192.1 GCA_938009055.1 uncultured Altererythrobacter sp. | reverse complement strand
AAACGATCTGGAGATCGGCAATATCAACCGCGTTCTGGGCGCTGAGGACTATGATGGCGACGGCATTCAGGAGGTCTATTTCGCGCTCACCGATGGCACCGCTTACCTGCGCGCGCTGATGCATGATGATGGCAACATTCGTTATGCCAACTATCAAAGCGAAGAGCAGGTGCGCGATTACCTCACCGCCAATGGCTATGACGAAAGCACCTTTGGCGATTGGTTCGGCGGGGCTGCGGGGCAGCAGAGCGATAGCTCTGCTGGCACATCGAGCGATAAGGGGCCCGACGTCAGCCTTGATCTGGGCGGCAAGGAAGCGCTTGGCGGCGCAGAAGATAGCAGCGCTATCGCAGACCTGTTCAGCGGCGTTGAAGTGCGCGGCGAGCTGGTTAAGCTCAGCCAGACCGCAACGCTTGATCCGCTCGAGGCTGCTATGACGCCCGATATGATCGTCTTCGCACCGCAGCTGCAGCCAGTCGAAGAATTCTACGGCTGAAAACAAAGCGGGCCGGAAATGCTTTCACGCCCCCGGCCCGTTTCTTTGTCAGGTTTTGCGGGCCTTAGAAGCCCAGTGCAAAGCCTGCCTGCGCTATTTTCCTACATCGCCGCGTTTTGCTAGGGGGCTCGGCGAAACGCGCTCTTTGACAATTGCATACTTAGCCCGTCCCGCCCTGTTTTGGTTCACGCCAAAGCGGGGTTTTCGTGCATTTGGGCCAGGGCCCTCTGCAAAACACTTCTGCGGATGTGCTTCATCAACTTGCAAAAGGTGCAAGTGGGCGGATTGTGGTTTGGATGCGGCCCAGTTTGCCCCTAGGATCTTTGCCCATGTGCAACCCATAAAGCGAGCGTTTGAATGGCCAAAGTAACCGGATTGGGCGGCGTATTTTACGTCGTCAAAGACCCTGCGAAGACGCGCGAATGGTACCGCGATGTGCTCGGGCTTGATGGGGAATATGGGCCGCAGCTCGATTGGCGCGACGAGGGGCATCCCAATCCCTATTCGCTGATTAGCCACTTTTCCGATGATGCTTATTTGAAGCCGGGGAAGACAGAGTTCATGATCAACCTAAGGGTCGATGATCTCGATGGGATGGTGAAGCAGCTCAAGAAGAAAAAGGTCAAAGTGCTCGACAGTGTGGATGAAGGTTATGGCAAGTTCGCGTGGATCCTCGATCCGGATGGCGTGAAGATCGAATTGTGGGAAGCGGTGGCGCAAGAGTTACCGGAAAAGCCCTAGGCACCGGCTATTCTGCTTGGGGCTTGGCGAAAAGCGTGAGGGTAAATTTAACCAGTCTTTGCCCTGCGTGCCTCTCCCTATCGAGGGCGGATTAGGTGTAAATCATGGTTAAAGTTAGGGCGATGTTAACCCAGTTTGGCGGCGGCTAAATTAACTAAGGGCTGCGCATATGCCGCCAAATGGAAAGAACGCAATTCTCAATTCGCAGCGCGCTTGTTGGTCTTAGCGCATTGGCAGTCACCGCATGCAGCGGGGCCATCCCGAGCGTACAATCGCCGCCTTCGATGCAACGCGCGCAGCCTGCCAGCGTCTCAAAAGCGCCGGTTTCTGCGCCGCGCCCAATGTCAGTGAGCCGCGGATCGCGCGTTTGCCTTGCCAAGCTTGGCCAGACAGGAACCCAGTTCCAGCCGCTGCCCGACCAATATTTTGGTGCAGGATGCGCCAATGTTGGCACGGTCAAGCTCGCTGCAATCCGAGGCGATAAGGGCGATTTTGAATTGTCCAATGTTGGCCCCTTGCAATGCGACACGGCCGAGACCTTTGCCGCTTGGGCGCGCTACGGCGTTGACCGGGCAGCGCAGCAAATTTTGGGCAGCCGGCTTGAACGGATTGAGACAATGGGCACTTATTCGTGCCGCAATGTGGCCGGATCTGGACGGCGCTCTGCTCATGCAACCGCAGCAGCGGTGGATGTTTCGGCATTCGTGCTGGCGGACGGACGCCGGATCAGCCTGGCGGGAGATTGGAACGGCGGCAGCCAGAAAGAACGCCAGTTTTTGCGGACCGTTCATCGCAGCGCGTGCAAGCGCTTTGGAACGGTGCTTGGCCCGGATTACAACGCTGCGCATCGCGATCATTTCCATCTGGAGCGCACGGGCCGCGGCTTCTGCCGCTGACCCAAGGCACCCACCCACACGGGAAGGCTGCCCTCCCACCAATGAAAGAGCAGCCTCCCGGGGAAGCCGGTTCCATAATTTGCGCGCCTTTGCCAATGTCGCGGCGAGCGAAGAGTTCCTGTTGGGCGGTAACGCTTGCGGTCATCTACCCCTTCCGGTGCGACCCGAGGTAAGTCGGGGTATCAATCGGCGTTTAAGCCATTCCCATTTGCGGCCTTGCGTCCATTTGCGCCTCTAGCTTCAAACGCACCGCTTCAGCGGCATGGCGTGCGCCCAGCTTGCTCATCATATTCGCGCGGTGGATTTCAACCGTGCGCGGACTAATCTCAAGCTGGCGGGCGATCACCTTGTTCGAGGAGCCTTCTGCCAGCCATTCGAGCACTTCGCGTTCACGCCGCGAGAGGTTCGAGATGCGACTGCGCGCTTCGATCATCCGTTTGCGGGTTTCGCCAAATATCTCTGCCTCACCCTCAATCCGGTCGAGACAGCGGGCAAACCGTTCTGCATCAAGCGGCAACGCCATATAGTCGAGCGCGCCAGCCTTAATCGCCTCGACAATGCGGCCGGGACGCGGGTTTTCTTCCACTGCGATCAGCGGCAACCAAATACCCAGGCGGCTGAGCCGCTCCAGGATCACAGCGATCCCGCCTGCTTCCGCATTATCACGGGCGATGATGATGCCCTCTCGCGGGGGATGGACGGTGAGGTCCGAAATGTCTGCATAGACTTCCGCGTGGTGGCCCAGATCGAATCCGGTCCTTGCCAACTCTGCCCGCGTACGGCTGGAGCTGTCGATGAAGTGGAGGATGGCTTTGCGTGTCATGGCCATTGTTCTGCGCCACGATTTGAAGATCAGCACGCGGGGATGCTTCGAGAGTCGAGCAAAGCTATCCGCTAATTTCGGGAACCCCCTAAGAAATCATTGGATAAATTTGCATCCGTTATGGAACCAGTTGTCGAAAGAACCCCTATTTTCACTGTACAATCACCCAAGTAGAGACCGAGATCAGGGCTTTTTCTTATCGCGACTCGGGTGCGACTCGCAAAAAATCAGCCTAGCCGCGGTTCAGTTCAGCGAGCACAGCCTCAACCGCTGCTCGCGCATAGGAAAAGCCCATATGCGTGCAGTCCACTTCAATTGCGCGGTCGCGCTCATTCGGCAGTCCGCGCGCGCAATCAGGGGCAATCACTCCATCGCGTGCGCTCCACATGGCCGCGGTTTCAACCGGCGGCTTTTGCCCGATCCGATTGGCAACCGGCGGCGCATCGACCGGATGGCCTGCAACAAATTGATAGAGCCGCCACGCATTGTTAGCCCGCGGATCACCAGAAAAGGGTGATCCCATTGTGATCACTTTCGACACTGCTTGAGGTTGGCGGTGCGCCAGCTCGCGTGCGAACATCCCGCCAAGGCTCCAGCCCAGCAGCACCGGTTTGGTATCATAGCGTTCGGCAATCTGGAGCAAGCGCTGCTCCACAGCAACCACCCGCTCCAAGCTCGGGCCAGTGTTAAGCCCTTGCTTCCATTGTTTGGCCGTGTGCCCTGCTTGCTCAATCTGTTTGGAAAGGAACCGCATAGTGATCGGGCTGGCGATAAAGCCGGGCAGCATCAATACGACTTTTGGATTGCTCGCAGGTGCAATGGACGCGCCGCGCCGCAATCGGCGCGTGACGGGCGAGAAGGGATAGCTTGCCTCGCGCAGCAAATAGCGCAGCGACGGGCCAGCAGCGCGCGGGCCATCGACCCTTTGCAAGGCCAATCGCACGCGCGCCTGAAGAGTTGTATGCCCTACCTTTTCCGTCACGCTGCGTCTCTACACCGCAACAGATGAAGGCATGGTAAGGGCGCGGTGAACTATGGACAATCGCCGATGCGTTCTGATTTGGAGCGCAGCACCATTTTCGCATCACCAATGCTCGGCACCGTACCTTCCATCGTGACGGTCATATCCATTGTGGTCGATGTGCCCGAGCCATCCATCGTGATGCTCATCTTGCCTTGCCCGCCAGCAGAACAGCTCATCTTCGCATCAATATCGCCGCCGTTCACGTCGAAACTATCGACCGAGCAATCGCCATCCTGCGATTCCTTGGCCATTTCTTCAAAGCCCTTGTCCGCCTCTTCTTGAGTGAGGCAATATTCCGATGTTTGCGCCTTCATATTGGCCTTCATCATATCGGCAATGCCAGCGGGCGCACCGGGGATATCGATGCTGACCAATTCTGATGTTGCGCGATATTGGCCCGCTTCTGGCTTGATATCGGCCTTCTCGACCGCGGCGGCCATTTCCTCGCCAGTGATTTCGCCATCGCCATCCGCATCGGTTTCGGGGCTGCCCGAACAGGCGGCAAGAAGCGCGCTGGTCGCCGCAAGAGTGATAATCCGTTTCATTGTTGAATATCCTTTTATCGTAAAATCTGGCGCGACCAGTCTGGGGCCTTTGCGGCCTTGCATGGGGCCAAGCTAACTTTGCTCTGGATCATCGGCAAGCCATGTCTTCACAATGATGACCGCGTGCTCCATATGTTCTCACCATGAGCGAACTCATCATCAGACGCGGGCTGGAAGAGCCGGAAACGGGCGAAGAGTTTACTCCGTACCGCCCGCAGCGCCCGGAAAAGTCGATGCCGGGCAAGCCGTTCAAGATTGTCTCTGACTATTCGCCCGCTGGCGACCAACCCAAAGCGATTGAGGAATTGGTGCGCGAGGCTGAAGGGGAAGAGCAAACGCAGGTTCTGCTCGGCGTAACCGGTTCGGGCAAGACCTTCACCATGGCCAAGGTGATCGAGGAAATGCAGCGCCCTGCCCTTGTGCTGGCGCCCAACAAAATCCTCGCCGCGCAGCTTTATGGCGAGTTCAAAAGCTTCTTCCCCGAAAACGCAGTCGAGTATTTCGTTTCCTATTACGACTATTATCAGCCCGAAGCTTATGTGCCGCGCTCCGACACCTATATCGAGAAAGAGTCGAGCGTAAACGAGGCGATTGACCGGATGCGCCATTCGGCCAC
>CALLIO010000191.1 GCA_938009055.1 uncultured Altererythrobacter sp. | reverse complement strand
ATCGAACAGGTCATTGCCGAAGCGCAATTGCATCTCGATCAAGGCGCGCAAGAACTCGTGCTGACGGGGGTCGATGTGACAAGCTGGGGAACTGATTTACAAGGGGTCTCGCATTTGGGAGCCCTTATCTCGGCTTGTCTCGACCGGCTTCCCACGCTTCGGCGCCTGCGCATGTCGTCGCTGGATGGCATTGAAATTGATGATGAATTGTTCGAGATTTTCGCCTCAGACAGTCGCATGATGCCGCACCTCCACCTCTCTCTCCAACATGGCGCTGATCTGATCTTGAAGCGCATGAAGCGTCGCCATCTGCGCCATGACGCGGTCGATCTCATGCGCCGTCTCAAAGACAGGCGACCTGATCTCGCCTTGGGCGCTGATTTGATTGCCGGTTTCCCAACCGAAACTGACGAGCATCACCAGCAAAACCTTTCGATTATTGAGGAGCTGGAGATCGTTCACGGGCACATCTTCCCCTACTCCCCGCGCCCCGGCACGCCCGCTGCCAAAATGCCGCAACATGATCGCGCCCTGATCAAAGAGCGCGCCGCCGAATTGCGCGCTGCAGTGGCAGAAATCCGCGCAAAATGGCTGCAATCGCTTGTGGGAAGCGAGCTGCAAGTCCTCGCCGAAAAGGATGGCTCGGGCTATGCGGAAAACTTCGCACGCGTGAAACTGCCCGCAAACACGCCCGCTGGCACAATCGTCTCGGTCACGCCGACACAGGTCGTTGAAGGAATGCTCCAATGAGCGAGAAAAAGAGCTGGACCGAGCGGCTGTTTGGCGGCTTTAAAAAGACGTCTGAGCGCCTCAGCGAAAATCTGACCGAAGTCGTTTCCAAGGCCAAACTTGATGACGCCACGCTCGATGATGTCGAAGATGCCCTCATCATGTCTGACCTTGGCCCATCGGCAGCCGCGCGGATCGTTGGCAGGTTGCGCGAAAAGCGCTTTGGCCTCGAGCTTTCCGAAGCTGAGCTGAAGCAAGCGGTGGCGGATGAAATTGCAGAGATTTTGCGCCCCGTCGCCAAGCCGCTCGACATTGTCGCCTTCCCGCGCCCGCAAGTGATCTTGACCATCGGCGTCAATGGCAGCGGCAAGACCACCACCATCGCCAAACTCGCGCATCTGTTCCAAGAGGATGATTACGGCGTGATGCTGGCAGCTGGCGACACTTTTCGCGCCGCAGCCATTGGCCAGCTTAAAACCTGGGCAGAGCGTGTTGGCGCGCCAATCATCACCGGGCCAGAGGGCGGCGATCCTGCCTCAATCGTGTTTGACGCAGTGAAAGCCGCTACCGATCAGGGGATTGATGCGCTGATCGTCGACACCGCCGGGCGTTTGCAGAACAAAACCGAGTTGATGGACGAGCTGGCCAAAATCCGCAAAGTTTTAGGCCGGTTAAACCCCGAAGCTCCGCATGATGTCGTCCTCGTGCTCGACGCGACCAATGGCCAAAACGCGCTTTCGCAAATCGACGTTTTCAAAGAGGTCGCGGGCGTTACCGGCATCATCATGACCAAGCTCGATGGCACTGCGCGCGGCGGCGTTCTGGTTGCCGCAGCTGAGCAATATGGCCTGCCGATCCATGCGATTGGAGTGGGCGAGAAGATTGATGATTTACGGCCCTTTGACCCTGATCTAGTGGCCAAGGTCATTGCAGGAGTCGCGTGATGTCAGAAACCCAAGAAACGCAGGAAAAGAAGAAGGGTTCAGGCTGGCTTAGTGTCTTGACCGATTACGGCCCGCTGCTCGTTTTCCTCGGCTCCTATCGCTATTTCGCGCCAGAGGAGCCGGAAGCGGTCGCTGAGCTTGCCGCAATCATCAAGGGTACCGTCGCCTTTATGGTGGCCGCCGTCATTGCGTTGATCGTTTCAAAATGGCGGCTCGGCAAAGTCTCCCCCATGCTGTGGTTTTCAACCGCGCTGATCGTAGGGTTCGGCGCGTTGACGATTTTCTTTGGCGATCCGGTCTTCGTCCAGCTCAAGCCTACCATCATCTACACGACTTTCGGCATTGTGCTGCTGGTCGGATGGAAGATGGGCAAGGCGCTGCTCAAAATCCTTCTCGAGGCGGCCTTTGATGGCCTATCTGACGAAGGATGGCTCAAGCTTTCACGCAATTGGGGGGTATTCTTCCTTTGCCTTGCAGCACTGAACGAAGGGCTGCGTTATTACCTCGACTTCGAAGGGTGGCTATGGGCGAAATTGTGGGTATTCATGCCGTTGTCCTTCCTCTTCACCTTCACCCAAATCCCAATGCTCTTGAAGCACGGGTTGGATGTTGGACTGGATGAGGAAGAGGACGAAGAAGACGCCGCGAACTAATCCGCGAACTTCGATTTCCGCCCGCGTTCGATCAATGCAATCAGCCCTGCGAACACGCCGATCACAACCAGAAACATTGCCCCCAAGACAATGTCGGGCGGCGCAGCATTGGGGTCATAAGTGCCCGCCTGCACGGCCAGTCCTTCGCTCACAACAAAGGTGAAGTGGATCGCCAGCATAAAGGCATAGAGCGCCCACAAGCCCCAATCATACTTCGCATTTTTCGCGACCGTCACACTCTGCCAAAACCAGAATGCCCAGGCGAGCAGACTGGCCTCAAGCGCGAAAGCGATCCAGGGCAAATCCCATAGGGCAAAGCCGAGCAATAGCTCGCCGCCCGGATAGATCGGTAGATCAGGCCTGTGCACCACGAGATCCAAAAGCCAGTGTGAAAAAGCCAGCCCGAAGATGATCCAGAACTCGCGCCAGCCGTCTTTCTTGCGCATAGCTTTGTAGGTCAGGCCAGCTGCAGCCGAGATGACCAGCGAGCCGAGCAGCGAATGCGACCACGGGATATGGAAGATCGGTTTCCCATCCACCACTACGCCGCCGCCCTCAATGCTTAGCATCACCAGCACTCCAGCGACCAGATCCATTGCCTGAACCGCCAGAAAGGCTTCCCAAAGCTTGACAATCGGCTGCGCATGGCCGCGCTGCGTATCGAACACGGCGGGCCCGTAGTGACCTATCAACATCGCAAATTCCCCCTCAGCCGGGGAAGCTAGACCAAGCCTGCCTTGCGCTCAACCCGGTGGCGGAGCGCGGCTAGATCTCGACCTGCCTAGATTTCAACCTGACTGCCCAGCTCAACCACGCGGTTGGTGGGCAGGCGGAAGAACTCCATCGCGGTGGCCGCATTTCTCAGCATCCAGGCAAATATCTTCTCGCGCCAGATCGGCATGCCTGGTTTCTCGCTGGGCAGGAGCGTTTGCCGCGACAAGAAGAAGCTCGTTTGCATCATATCAAACTCACCCCCGCACTGCTTCATCTGCTTTAGGCCTTCAGGCACGTTGGTCTCTTCCATAAAGCCGTAATGCAGCACCGCGCGGAAGAAGCCGTCGCCCATATCCGTGTATTCGCAGCGCTTATCCGGATCGACATAAGGCACATCGGCAATATCGACGGTCAGGATCACCACGCGTTCGTGCAGCACCTTGTTGTGCTTGATATTGTGCAACAGCGCGCTGGGCACCCCTTCTGTGGTTGAGGCCATGAAGATTGCGGTGCCCGGCACGCGAGTGGCAGAATTCTTGGCAGATTTGGCGAAGATTTCCATCGGCAGCGCAACCTCGCTCATGCGATCGCGCATCAACTTGCGTCCCCTCGCCCAAGTGGTGAGGAGGAGGAAGGCGATAAAGCCGACCATCAGCGGGAACCAGCCGCCCTCGGGTACTTTGGTGAGGTTGGCCGCGAAATAGGCTCCATCAACGATCAGGAACAAAGCAACGACTGGCACGGCATACCACCACTTCCACTTCCACACGCCGATCAGCAGCACCGCCATCAAAAGCGTGTCGATAGTCACCGCGCCTGTAACCGCGATGCCATAAGCATTCGCGAGGTTGGATGAGGTTTGGAACGTCAGCACCAAAATGATGACCGCCACCATCAGCGACCAATTGATGAAAGGGATATAGATCTGGCCGCCCTCAGTCTCTGACGTATGGCGGATCGAAAGACGGGGGATGTAGCCCATTTGGATCGCCTGATGCGTGATCGAGAAGGCGCCGGAAATCACTGCTTGGCTGGCAATGAATGTGGCAACGGTCGCAAGGCCAACAAGCGGCAAACGCCACTCTTCAGATGCAAGGAAGAAGAACGGGTTTTGGATCGCTTCTTGGGCTTGTTCTTGCGGCAGTCCCATAATCATCGCGCCCTGCCCGAAATAGTTGAGCAAGAGGCACGGCATGACAAATCCGAACCACGACAAGCGCATCGGTCCGCGCCCGAAATGCCCCATGTCGGAATAGAGCGCTTCAGAACCCGTCACCGCCAAGACCACTGCACCCAAAGCGAGGAAGGCAACCGCCCCATCGAGGATGAAGAAATTGACCGCGTGATAGGGGTTCAATGCCCACAAAATCTCAGGCGTGTTGATTATCTGCCATGCGCCCATACCCGCGATCACGGTGAAATAGACGATCATCACCGGCGCAAACAGCATACCAACCTTCGCCGTGCCGCGCTTTTGCAGCATGAAAAGGAAGACCAGCAACCCAACCGCAATGGGGATCACGAACCGTTCAAAACCGGGATCAACCACCGTAAGCCCCTCGACCGCGGACAGAACCGAAATCGCCGGCGTAATCATGCTGTCGCCGTAAAATAGCGAGGTCGCAAATACGCCCAAAAGCAGCGCAATCCAGCCATATTTGCTCTTGTTGAGCTGGCTAGAGATCAGCGCGACGAGAGCAAGGCTCCCGCCCTGCCCCTTGTTATCGGCCCGCATCAAGATGGTGACATATTGGATCGCCACCACCAAAGTCATCGACCAGAAGATCAGACTGACAACACCGAGCACATGGGCATCATCCAGCTGAATGGCGGCGCGGCCTACAAAGGTCTCGCGAAAGGCATAAAGCGGGCTGGTTCCGATATCGCCGAAAACGATACCGATGGCGCCAACCGCAAGCGCGGTTTTGCCCGCCGCTTTACCGGTGCCATGATGCCCAGCTGTAGGCGCTGTCTGGCTCGAATTTTCGCTCATGCGAAGAGGATTTCCCGATTGAAGGCCGGTACTGCCCTTGTGACCCTGATTGCGAGACGCC
>CALLIO010000190.1 GCA_938009055.1 uncultured Altererythrobacter sp. | reverse complement strand
GCCCTGACCCAAATTCTCCTTGATCCCCTGAAACGCCATTAGCGTGGGCACGAGGATTGTGCCGTTCTCGCGCATCACTTTGGCGGCTTGCTCATCGATGTAGGTGCCGTGCTCTATCGTGTGGACACCGGCGCGCGCCGCAGCCTCTATTCCCCTTGCGCCGTGAGCATGAGCGGCCACCTTCAGGCCGAGCGAATTGGCGGTGTCGACAATCGCCTTCATCTCGTCATTGGTGAAGTGCGCCTCAAGCCCGCGCCCCTGCTGGCTGAGCACGCCGCCGGTCGCCGTGATTTTGATCAAGTCTGCGCCATATTTCGACGCTTCGCGCACTTTTTGCGAACATTCGAGCGGGCCAGTGCAAGCAAAGCCGGAAGAAATCGCTTCGTTCACGCCCTTGCGAAAACCATTGGTATCGCCATGCCCGCCGATGATGGCGATCGTGCGCGCAGAGGTCACAACGCGCGGACCAGGCACGATACCTTCTTCTGTCGCGCGGCGCAGCATTTGCGTGACTTGATCAGTGCGGCTTCCCAAATCACGCACGGTGGTGAAACCTGCCTTGGCCGTGATCCGCGCATTCTTGGCCGCGATCAAAGTGTAATATTCCGGCGGGGTGGTCGCCGCGCGCCAGAATTGGCCGGAAGGGTCGCCCGACAAATGCGTGTGAAGGTCAATCAGGCCGGGCAGCACGGTTTTGCCGGAAAGGTCGATAAAAGTGACGCCTTGAGGGCGCGGACTTACCGCGTCAGAGCCTATTTCATTGACCGAGGCAACTTTGCCCTCTTCAACCACAATGATTGCAGGGCCGGTTGGCTCACTATCTGCGTCGACAATGACGCTGCCCGCCTTGATCCAAACGGTGTTTGCAGCAAGCGGGGAAGCCGCAAGGGCCGCCAAACTTGCAACCAATGCCCCAATGGCGCGCAATGATTTCATGGTAATCCCTCTCCTTTGCTTGCCTTACTAAGCCCAGCGCGGGGCTGCGCACAAGCCAAGACCCACGCACCCCGCAACAACAGTTGCAATTTGCCAAGCGCGTATCCTGCGCTATGACACGCGCAACAATACAACAAAGCGGACACACATTATGACGCAACCTGCTCCCAAAGCGCTCGCCCTGTCAGCAAGCCTGCTGGCCTCCATCTCGCTTGCCGCCACTGCGCAAGCCCGCCCGATGACGCCGGAAGACGTTGCCAAGATCGAGAGTATCGGCGCCATGGCCGTCTCGCCCGATGGCAGCCGCATTGCCTTTACCACCGCCAGCCTTCCCGATGTAACCGAAGGCGAGAAAGACGGCACCGTAAAGCAGGAATTGAAAGTCGCTTGGGGACCGGATGCCGCCCGCGCTTATCTGCCAGAAGATATCTCGCCCCGCGCGGTTGGTTTCTCACCCGATGGCCGCACCGTCAGCTTTGTCTGGGCCAAGGAGAAAGACGACAAGCGCGCCGTATGGGGCGTGCCAGTTGATGGCGGCACCTATACCAAGCTCGCCGCGATCAAGGATGCGCATGTGCGTTCATATGAATGGAGCGCGGATGGCAGCATGCTTTACCTCCTCGCCGATGCGGACGACGACAAACAGCGCAAAACCCAAAACAAAGCCGGTTTCAATGCGCGCGTGTACGAAGAAGAGTTCAAACCTGCGCGCATGTTTGCCGCCAAGGTGGGAGCCGAACCGGACAAGGAACCGCGCGAGATTGCTCTTCCCGGCTTTGTCAGCGGATTTGATATTGCTCCCGGCGATGCCTTTGCCATCGTCGAAACAGCGCCCACGCCGCTCGTCGATGACAGCTATACGAAAAAGCGCGTGAACATCATCGATCTTGGCACGGGCAATGTGCGCGCTGTGGTCGAAACCCCGGGTAAGATTGGCGATGTTGAAATTGCGCCTGATGGAAGCCAAATTTCGCTGATTGCCGGCGTTGATATTAACGATCCGGCGGCCACAACCTTGCATCTGGTTGATCCAGCCACAGGCGCCTTTCGTGCGCTGAATGCCGGTGCAGCAGAAGCCGCAGTTGATGCCGAATGGCTCAGCGATGGCCGCCTCGCCACCATCGTCCATGTCGGCGCGCAAAGCGTGCTGCGGATGTATAATGCCGACGGTAGTGTCGCTGAAGAATTGGATCCGGGCGATCTCATCCTCACCCGTTTGGATGCAGCAGGCGACAAAATCGCTTTTGCCGCCAACAGCCCAAAGCACCCCAATGAGCTCTTTGTTCTCGACGGCAGCAGCTTCACCCGCTGGACCAGCCACAACCCATGGCTCGCTGACATTTCTTTCGGCAATCAACGCACATTTGCCTACACAGCGCGCGATGGCCAGCAGGTCGAAGGCGTGCTGATCGAACCGGTTGGCGGAGCCCCAGCAGGCGGCGCGCCGACGATTATGAATGTCCACGGCGGACCAGAGGCGCATGACAGCAATGGCTGGCAAACCGCCTATTCCAAACCCGGGCAAGTGGCTGCCGGACAAGGCTATGCCGTCTTCTTACCCAATTATCGCGGCTCAACCGGCTATGGCACGGCCTTTTCCAAGCAGCACCAGAATGATTATGCGGGCAAGGAGTTCAATGACATCGTTGACGCCAAGCGCGCGCTGGTTGCTGAGGGCGTAACCGATTCTGATCGCACCGGCATTACTGGCGGCTCCTATGGCGGCTATGCCAGCGCATGGGGCGCAACCGCGCTGTCAGCCGAATATGCCGCCAGCGTAATGTTCGTCGGCATTTCGAACCAAGTCAGCAAGTTTGGCACGGGCGACATCCCTTACGAGATGTACAATGTGCATAGCCTGAAATGGCCGTGGGAAGATTGGCAAGCGATGCTAGAGGTTTCGCCCGTCTTCCATGTCGATAAGGCTGAAACGCCGATCCTCATCATGCATGGCGACAGCGATACTCGGGTTGATCCGGGCCAATCGTTTGAGCTTTACCGCTCGCTCAAGATCCGCAAGCCAGACACGCCGGTGCGCTTTGTGCTTTATCCGGGCGAAGGGCATGGCAACCGCCGTGCGGGCAGCCGCTATGACTACAATTTGCGGATGATGGAGTGGTTCGACACCTATCTCAAAACCGGCGACCGCAAGGCTGCGATGCCTGCGCCGCGCCCAACTTTGGCCGAAGGCGCAAAGGGCGCAAAACCACCCAAGGATGACGACAAAGACGGCGAGGAATAATGGAGAGACGGTGCCGGGTTGAAAAGCAGTTCGGCACCTCTCGCTAGAACGTATAGCCCAGCCCAACACCGGCGAAGAACTGGTTCGGATCGCCGCGCTCAGCCGTGTAAGGCGTGTCCGCCGCATCGCCGAGCAGGCGAGAATAGCTGCCGATAAAGACTGCTGACAGTCCACCGTTCAGTGCATTGCCGTCCAGATCATAGGCGATGAAGACGCTTGCGCCGACTGATTGCAAACCGCCTTCTGCATCAAACTGGTCAAGGCCGCTCGCCGCGCTTTGGGCGCCGCTGACTGAGTAATAATAATCGGCGTAATTGTCGTCGACCACGCTGGCACTCAGCGAAAAAGACACCGCCGTGCCGAAATCAACTGGCGTGAAATAGCTGATCGAAGGCTCGAGAACAAAGCCATCATGCGCTCCCGCCACATCGCCGCTGGCTGCAAGCGAAAAGGTCACGCTGTCGAGCAAATTTCCGATCTGGCGCTTGGTTGTGCCCACCTTCACGCCCACTTCCACCGCGCGGTCAAGCTCGCCAGCCAAGGCCACCACCGGATCCTCGATATTGTTGGCTCTATCACTGCGCAGGCGGATCGTGGGGCCAAAGGAATAGTCGCTATTGACCCCGCGTCCGGGAATTAGGTCCAAAGCAACGCCCGGCCCATTGGGGCTGATCCCAACGCCTGCCAATTGCCCTTGCACAACCGGCAGAGGAAAAGCGCGATAGTCATCAGAACCGGTGTAACTGGGGCTGAGCGCCACGCCCAGGCCCAGCGTCACCCAATTGTCATCAAACACATTCTTACCAGTGGGAAATCCACCGCCCCCGCCGGGGCCTCCAACAGGAGGGCCACTGCCTTCTTCGCCGCCTTTCTCTTGGCTGCTGGGTGCTTGTCCATCAGCTTCTTGCGCGCTGAGAATTTGGGGGAAGGCAAGCGCGCACAGCGCCGTGCCCATCAGGGGAAAATGTTTGGGGGTCATCATCAGCCCGCTACTCGCAGACAGTTGAACAGGGCCATAACGCAAATTTTGCAACTGCAGTTTCAGCGCCGCCTGCTCTGGCGCTCAGCTAACCGGCAGGCGGCGTGCCAGCGCCTGCCGCTTGCCATTCAGCGATAGCATCAATCGGGAAGATCAGCATGATGACGGTCAGCGTCAGCCCATCGCGCACGAGGAGAGAGACGACCAATTCTGCAATGATCGCCAAGGTCACGGTTAGCCAAATCGGCAGGCGCATGGCGAGATAGAAACCGAAAGCCATCCAGCCAATGTCAGCAGCGGAATTGAGCACGCTGTCGCCCGAATAGCCCCAGTTTGCTGTGACCGAACG
>CALLIO010000189.1 GCA_938009055.1 uncultured Altererythrobacter sp. | reverse complement strand
TTATCGCGATGTCGTGCGCGCGCAGGATAAGCGCGAGTGGCTGCTCGACAGTCCGGGCAAGCGCGAGCTTGCGGGCTCCAAGGCTTTGCTTTTGGGCTATGGCGCGATTGGCAAATTGATCCAGCCGAGGCTCCAAGCGTTTGATGTTGATGTGACAGTGGTGCGCCGGTCAGGCGGCGATGGCACCCTCAAACCCGACCAATGGCGCGAGCGATTGGACGAATTTGACTGGGTGATCCTCGCCGTGCCCGCCACACCTGAGACCGATGGGATGATTGGCGAAGCTGAACTGGCCGCGATGAAATCGGATGCTGTCCTCGTCAATATCGCGCGTGGTGCGGTGATCGACCAGCCGGCTTTGCTCAACGCATTGCAAGCCAAGAGCATTGGCGGCGCATTCCTCGATGTGACAACGCCCGAGCCGCTGCCCGCCGATGATCCGCTATGGGCGCAGCCCAATGCCCATATCACTATGCATCTGTCGGGCCGCGCACAGGACAAGATGTTTATCCGCAGCGCCGATCGTTTTCTTGCCAATCTCGACAATTATCTGGCCGGAAAGCCGGTCGCGCCGATCTTTGACCCAGTTCGTGGGTATTAGGCCCGAGGATATTAGGCGCGGATATTGACCCAAAATGGTCCAAAACGGCAAAGCGGGTCCAAGCTGACGCACTTGTGCAATGACAGGGACAAAATCCTCTGTTAGAACGCATGCAAAGAACGAAAACGTAAAAACTCGGATCGCAAAATTCTCACAGTCGCATAGGGCGCAAGGGCGCTCTCATGACGGCGAAACAGGGGTGGGCTGCGATGAGTAAAACGAGTAAATCTTCCGATCTTTTTATTGAATGCCTCGAAGAAGAAGGCGTTGAGTATATCTTTGGCGTTCCGGGCGAGGAAAACCTCGACTTTCTGGAAAGCCTCTCCGATTCCAAATCGATCAAGCTGATCCTGACCCGGCACGAGCAGGGCGCGGGCTTTATGGCGGCAACCTATGGCCGGCATACGGGCAAGACGGGCGTGTGTATCGCAACGCTTGGCCCGGGCGCGACGAACTTTGTGACCGCCGCTGCCTATGCGCAATTGGGCGGGATGCCGATGATGATGATCACCGGTCAGAAGCCGATCAAGAAGTCGAAGCAGGGCCGCTTCCAAATCCTTGATGTGGTCGCAATGATGGAGCCGATCACAAAGTTCACTGAGCAGCTTGCCGCTGGCGACAACATCCCCAGCCGCGTGCGCGAAGCGTTCCGCTTGGCAGAGGAAGAAAAGCCCGGCGCAGTGCATATTGAGCTGCCCGAAGATATTGCCGAAGAACCGGCCTCAACCCGTCCGATCAAGGCATCGGTTGCGCGTCGCCCCTCAGCAGAAGCGAAAGCTGTGCGAATGGCGGTCAAGGCGCTTGAGGGGGCGAAGAACCCCGTGCTGGTTATCGGCGCAGGCGCAAACCGCAAGCTGACCGGCCGCATGCTCGCGCAATTTGTCGAGAAGACCGGCATTCCCTTTGTCACCACGCAAATGGGCAAGGGCGTGATTGACGAACGTCATCCGCTTTTCCTTGGCTGTGCTGCGCTCTCAGCGGGCGATTTCTGCCACCGCGCAATTGAGGATGCGGATTGCATCGTCAATATCGGCCATGATGTTATCGAAAAACCGCCCTTCTTCATGGATGATGATGGCACAACGGTGATCCACGTCTCGACCAAGACGGCAGAGGTTGATCCGGTCTATCACCCGCAGGTCGAAGTCATCGGCGACATTGCCAATGCGATCTGGCAGATAAAGGAAGACATCGTGCCGTCGGGCGCGTGGAATTTTGACCGGATGCTGGAATATCGCGCCGCTGAAGTCGCGCATACCAAGCCACTGGCCGAGGATACGCGATTCCCGATCTTCCCACCGCATTTGGTCAGCCAAATTCGCAGCAGCATGCCTGAAGACGGCATCATCTGCCTCGACAATGGCGTCTATAAAATCTGGTTCGCTCGCGGCTATGACGCCTATTTGCCGAACACCGTTCTGCTGGATAATGCGCTGGCAACAATGGGCGCTGGCCTGCCGTCAGCGATGATGAGCGCCATGCTCTATCCAGAGCGCAAAGTGATGGCGATTTGCGGTGATGGCGGCTTCATGATGAACAGCCAAGAGATGGAGACCGCGGTTCGCCTCGGCCTTAATCTCACCGTGCTGATCCTTAACGATAGTGCTTACGGCATGATCCGTTGGAAACAGGCCAATATGGGCTTTAAGGATTTCGGGCTGACCTATGGCAATCCCGACTTCGTGAAATATGCCGAAAGCTACGGCGCGCACGGCCACCGTGTCACCTCGTCCGAGCATTTGACCGAAGTTCTCGCCCATACGCGCGATACGCCCGGTGTGCATCTGATCGATTGTCCGGTCGATTACACAGAGAACGATCAGATCCTCAACATCGACATTAAGAAGCTTTCGTCAGAGCTTTAATCCGCGCTCAAAATTGTAAGGAACCCATTGCCATGCATGAAGTGGTCAATCCCTTTGATCTTTCGCCCATCGGCAGCGTCCCGACGCATGATTGGGACACGGTGGACAGCTATCTGGCGAAGGCCAAGGCGCTGCATGCGGATCGTTC
>CALLIO010000188.1 GCA_938009055.1 uncultured Altererythrobacter sp. | reverse complement strand
ATAGCGCATGAAGGCGGGCACAGCGCCTGTCTCCATCGCCGCTTCGCCCAGCGGCTTACCCTGTTCCTGCACCAGCAAGCGCGCGATATCATCAGCCCGCGCTTCAATCGCATCGGCAAGCTTTCCAACCCGCGCGGTGCGTTTGGCATAGCTTTCGTGGCTCCACGAAGTGAACGCATTTTTGGCGGCAGATACGGCAGCGCCAGCCTGCGCTTCGGAAGCTAGCGGACTTTGCGCAAAACATGCTTCGTTGGCCGGGTTGGAAATGCCCAGCACGGCCTCGCCATTCACCAGCGCACCATCGATCAGCAATTTGTAGTCCGCCATTATCCCGTCCCTAGCTGCCATCACCGCTCCCTATGCAGCGCCAACAAGCTCCCTACCGCTTTTTGCGCATTATTGGAAGGCATTTATTGCGCATAGAATAATACATTGTTCAATTCGAGCGCTTATTGCGTTGTCCTTCGGCGCATGGAGCGTCATCTTGCACGCGCTATTATCGCCTCGGCGCGAAGCAGGTGCGGTCTGTCGAGCATGACCCCGCCATGGCCAATCGTGCCCTTACCTGGATAGGCAGCGAACAATGCCACAATTTCGTGGGCCTTGGTCAGTTCCTCGGCGCTGGGTGAAAAGCACTCATTGATGATTGCAGCTTGCGCAGGATGGATTGCGATCATGCCACCAAACCCTTCAGCACTGGCCGTTCGCGCAAGTGTGCGAAGGCCTGCTTCATCCCGGAAATCACCATGCATCGTTTCAATCGCGCGCGCCTCGGCGACTGAAGCACCAATGAGGCAGGCGGAGCGCGCGAACTGATAGGTGAAGGTATAATCGCCTGTTGGCGTGCGGTTGGTTGAGGCGCCAAGCGCGGTCGCCAGATCCTCCGCGCCCCAGGTCATCGCGCAGAGCCTGTCAAAGCCGCCATACTCACGCGTGGCCAATGTCGAATGCGGGGTTTCCGTGGCTACGACGATAACGCCCGTAGTGCCCGGCTCGATATCATGTGCTGCCTCCAATGCAGCAAGATAATGATCGATCCGCTCCACGTCTTTACGCCCTATTGGTTTGGGCAGCATGACGCCGCCTGGCGCAGCGGGCATGATCCTCACCAGATCGCTTAATGCGAGGCCAGAAGATAGCGGATTGATGCGCACCCACAACCTGTGCCGTTCGCTTTCATTGTCGCGCAGAAATTGCTGCACTTTTACCCGCGCATCGGTCTTTTCGTCCTCGGCAACGGCATCTTCCAGATCGATCAGGACAATGTCGGCCTCGCTGGCGCAGGCCTTGGCCATCTTTCGCTCGCTATCGCCCGGCACGAACAGCCATGACCGCGCCCCGTGCGCTGTTGCAATGCCGCTCATTGTGCTTTCCACACAGGCTTGCGCTTCTCGGCAAAGGCGCGCGGCCCTTCCTGTGCATCTTCGCTGCGATAGGCCGTTTCCCAGATATGGCGCGCAGTTTTGAGAGCAGCGGTTTTGCCCATTTCCGTTGACATGAGCACTGTCTCCTTGCCCGCTGCAACGGAAAGCGGCGCATTGGCTGCGATGCTGCGGGCGAGCCCCAGGGCCTCCTCGAGCAGGCTTTCGCGTGTCGTAACGCGGTTGATGAGGCCAGTTTCGTAAGCCCGCTGTGCGCTCAGTGGATCACCTGTCAGCACCACCTCCATAAAGATACGCTGCGGGATCATGTGAATGAGCGGCGCGGCCCAAGGCGAGCCGCGTCCGACCTTAGCCTCGGATATAGCAAACCGCGCATTGTCCGAGGCGACACACAAATCGCAGGCCTGCGCGATCAGCCAGCCGCCGCCATAGGCAACACCGTTGACAGCAGCGATGGTCGGCTTGGTCAGCGCTACAGTGTCGCCGGGCACAGGGAACATATCGGGCGGTGGGACAACCATTTGCATCTGCGACATTTCCTTAAGATCGCCGCCTGCGCAAAAAGCCTTGTCTCCGCTGGCGGTTAGGATCGCGACCTTGAGCGCCGAGTCGCTCTCGAACCGCTCCCATCCGGCAAACAGTCCTGCGCGCACATCCTTGCCCAGCGCATTGCGCGCATCGGGTCGGTCGATAGTGAGTACGGCAATCCCGGTTTCGGGCACATCGAAGCGAACAGCGTCAGTCATCAAAATCCTCGTGCAAAAAGAGAATGGGCATCGCGCTCAAGACCTTCGCGAAAATCGGGGCTCGCGATAGCAATGAGCGCCTTTGCCCGTTCCACCAGCGTCAGGCCGCGCAATTGCGCCGCGCCATATTCGGTAACGATCACGTCCACCTCGCTGCGGCTGGTGGTAACCGGGCCGGATAGCTGCGGAACGATCCGGCTCGCCATGCCCCTTGCTGCGGTTGCGGGCAAAGCGATGATGGCATGTCCGCCCGCAGCACGACTCCCTCCGCGCACGTAATCAACCTGGCCACCGGTTGCTCCGGCATAGCTTGATCCAACCGTTTCGGCGTTGACCGCGCCTGTGAGATCAACCTCAATCGCCGAATTGACAGAGACCAGCTTAGGGATGGCCTGCAAGATGGCTTCATCATGCGTCACCTGCGATGATGCGAGCGCCACGGCTTTGTTGTGATCGGCAAAATCATACAGCGCGCGACTGCCCATCAGTGCGCCGACCACCGAAATGCCGCGAAATTCGCTTTTGGTCGCATTGGTCAGCGCGCCGCTTTCGTAAAGATCGAGCAGCGCCTCGCCCATCATGCCAGAATGCACACCAAGATCGCGGCGATCGCCAATCGACTGCGCTATTGCATCGGGAACCGCGCCGATGCCGAATTGCAGGACGCTGCCGTCCTCGACAAACTGCGCACAGTGCCGCGCCGTTGCGCGATCCGACTCACGAATCGGTGCTCGCTCCAGCGTGACAAGCGGGCGATCGGTTTCGATGAAGAAGTCGATATCGCTCGCGGCCAGCTGGGGGTCACCATGCAAATAGGGCATTTGCGCGTTGATTTCCGCTACAACCACCCGCGCTTTGCGCACCGCCGCATCAGCATAGTCGCCGATAATGCCATAGCTGTGATGGCCGTTGGCATCAGCAGGGCTGACCTGCACAAAGGCGACATCGCAGGCAAGCTGGCCGTTTTCGATCATGCGCCCAATCTGCCCAACATGGCACGGCACGATGCCCAGCACCCCGGCCTTGCTAAGCTGGCGCAATGCACCAAGCGCGCCCATGCTCAGCACGCGAATGTAATCGGTATGCTCAGGGCGCAAAACACCTGAAAAACTTGATCCAGCAAAGGCTGCCACAGGGCCAATCGCAGCGCGCTGCGCAATCAGCGCTTCGATCAGCGGTAGCGGTTCGCCACAAGCCTGGCTCCAAACGATGGTATCGCCGGACCGCACGACCCCGGAAAGGTCGATGCTATCGGCGGGCAGCCGTACACTCATGAGACCATACTCGTCATCAGATCGCGCGCTCGCGCCCTTCCCAGTAGGGTGCACGCAATTCGCGTTTGAGCACCTTGTTGGCTGGGCTAAGAGGAAACTCGCCTTCCCATACCGCAATGCTGCGCGGCAATTTGTAGCCCGCAATCAAGGGCCGACAATGCTCGATGATATCCTGCTGCGTGATCTCGGCGCCATCATGCAGGCGTATAATGGCATGCACCGCTTCGCCCCATTTATCCGACGGAATGCCGATTACCGCGCATTGGCGCACCGCTGGATGGCTGGCGACGGCATTCTCCACCTCGACCGAATAGACATTTTCACCGCCTGAAATGATCATGTCCTTGACCCGGTCGACGATATACAGCCAGCCTTCGTCATCCATGCGCCCGCCATCGCCAGTGTGCATCCAGCCATCGCGAAGCGCTTCGGCGGTTTCTTCCGGCCGACGCCAATAGCCCAGCATCATGTTCTCGCCGCGCACCGCGACCTCGCCGACTTCTCCGCGCGGTAGCTCGCTGCCGTCTGAATCCACCACCCGAACCCTGTTGCCGGCCAGCGCGCGCCCTGCCGCACGGTTAATGCCACGCGCACGGTATTCGCCATGCAAGGCGTAATCAGGAAGCACGGTACACACAGGTGACAGTTCGGTCATGCCGTAGATCTGGAAAAACCGACAATCAGGCAGCGCAGCGATAGCACGGTCAAGCAGCGCCTCGGTTATGGGCGAGCCGCCATAGATGATCGTCTTGAGCTGTGAGAGATCTGTCCTGACAAATTCCGGGTGCTCGATGAGCATCTGGATCACCGCCGGGACAAGCAGCGTTTCGGTGCACTTTTCCTCAGCCAGCAAGCGCAGTGCTTCTGCCGGTTCAAACTGCGCCATGATCACACTGGTCGCGCCAGCGCAGATCAGCGAAATACTCGGCCAGGTGCCAGCGGCATGAAACATGGGGCCATTGAGAAGAAACACCGAATTGGGCGGGAAGAAGCCTTCGGTCCAGACTTGCATCGCCTGAGAAATGACAGCCCGGTGGCTTAGCATGGCGGCCTTTGAACGCCCCGTCGTGCCGCCTGTATAGCCCAGCTGAAAACAATCATCCCCGCCCATATTGGCATCTTCGCAAGGTGACGCTGCGGCAAGCAGTTCCTCATAACGCGCCAGCGCACTATCGCCATCGCCCATAAAGATCATATGCATATCGGGCCGCGCTTCATGCAGCGCGGTGCCCATTTCAGCCATCTGATCATCGACCAGCAAAACCGATGGCTGACAGTCTTCGACAGCATCGATCAATTCGCCGACGGACCAACGCCAATTGAGCGGCACCAATATGCCGCCAGCCCAGGGGACTGCCACAAGCAGCTCGAAAAACCGATCGCTGGTTAGCGCCAGCACCGCGACGCGGTCACCGCGTTTGACCCCAGCTTCGCGCAGGACGCTGCCCACCCGCGCGGCCCGCTCCTGCACTTCGCGCCAGCTGCGCTTGCGTCCCGCAAAGATGGTCGCCGTATGATCCGGGCGCACTTGCACATTGCGCGCCAGCATATGCGTCAGGCCGACCGAGGCGCGCGGCGGGTGTGCGTGATCAAAATTCGACATGATCCACTCCTTTAAGCGAAAGCATGGCGCGTGCCTCACCAGCACTCGCAACCTCCAGACCGAGTCCGTCGATAATCTGACGCACCTTGCGCACCTGATCGGCATTGGATGCCGCCAGTTCGCCGGGTGCGATCCACAGATTGTCTTCCAGACCCACGCGCACATTTCCGCCCATCGAAGCCGCCATAGCGCACACCGCCATCTGCGCGCGGCCCGCACCCAGCACCGACCAGCGATAGGCATCGCCAAACAGGCGATCGGCCGTGCGCTTCATATGCATGATATCGTCTTCATGCGCGCCGATGCCGCCCAGCAAACCGAAGCAGGTCTGGATAAAAAGCGGAGCCTTCACCAACCCCTCTTTCCAGAAATAATGCAGATTATAGAGATGACTGGTATCGTAGCATTCAAATTCATAGCGCGTATCGAAGGCGTTCAGCTGGGTAATTGCGGATTCGATTTCCGCAAAGCTGTTGCGGAACACCAGATCGCGTGAGGCTTCGAGCATTTTGCGCTCCCATTCATGCTGAAAATTATCGTAACGATTCAGCATCGGGAACAGGCCGAAATTCATCGATCCCATATTGAGAGAAGCGACTTCGGGTCGCCAGTGCATGGCAGGCGCGATGCGTTCCTGGATAGGCATGAAAGGCGAGCCGCCTGTCGTGAGATTGACCACCACATCGCTGCGCTGCTTGATCGCGCGCAGAAACGGCGCGAAGGCTTCGGGTCTCTGATCGGGACGGCCATCCTCGGGGTTGCGCGCATGCAAATGCACAATTGCTGCGCCAGCCTCGCTAGCCGCTACTGCCGCATCGGCGATCTGCTCGGCTGTGATGGGCAGATGCGGCGACATGGACGGCGTATGGATCGAACCTGTTACCGCACAGGAAATAATGACTTTGCCCTTTGCACCGCTCGGCATCCGGCTTCTCCCACTTTCTTGATATGCCTTCCGCCAATAAAACTGACGATTGACATAAAATGAACGCTATTTATTTAAGGTTGCATAAATCGAGCGAGGGGACAAAACAACCGCAAATGCCAAAAATCGCTGTTACCAAGATGGAAGCCCGCCGCGAGGCGATTGTCGCAGCCGCCGAGCAGGTTTTTGTCGAGAACGGACTTGCGCAGACTTCAATTGCTGCGATCGCACGCGAGGCGGGCATTTCCGATGGCCTGCTCTATCGCTATTTCGATGGCAAGATCGATCTGCTGACCGAAGTACTTGAACGGTTTTATGGCAAGATGATCGCGCGCACGCAAAATCTGGTCCAGGCGGAAACGCAACTGGAACAGCAAATGACTGCACTGGTGCACAGCCATTTGCTGGCTTTCTGCGAAAATCCAGGCCTTTGCCTGCTGTTCATTCGCGAAGTTCGCGCCTTAGAAGCGTATGCCGGATCACGCATCGAGCAATTCAATCGGCAATATACCGCTATCCTGGTGCGTGTTTTGCAGGCCGCTGCAGAGCGCGGAGAGATTGCCAGTGATATCGATGCACGGCTGGTGCGCGATATGGTGTTTGGCGGCGTGGAGCATATCGCCTGGAGACAAATCGCACGCAAAGGCCCTGTTGATATCGATGGCACCACGAATACTATCGTGCGTGTTTTGATACGCGGGCTAAGGGGCGGGGAATAAAGCATGACCAAGGCCAGCTTTACCGCCGTCCTCGTTGCCAACCGCGGGGAAATCGCTTGTCGTATTCTGCGCACGGTGCAGGCGCAGGGCATGCGCGGGCTTGTCGTGTATCACGCGGCTGATGCGGCCACGCCGGCAGTCGCAATGGCCGATACGGCTATCGAAATTTCGGGTGCAACGCCTGTAGGCGCTTATCTCGATGCCGCGCAGATCATCGAGAAAGCCAAGGCTGCGGGCGTCGGTGCGATCCATCCCGGCTATGGCTTTCTCTCCGAAAATGCCGATTTTGCGCGCGCCGTTGCCGATGCGGGCATGGCCTTCATCGGCCCGACGCCCAAAGCCATCGAATTGATGGGTGACAAGGTGCGCGCGCGCCAATTCGTCGCCGACAATGGCTTTCCGGTGGCCCCTTCCGCGATCGAGGATGATGATCCTGAAACCTTTGTTGAGCGCGCCCGCGCCGTAGGTGCGCCACTGCTGATCAAGCCGTCGGCAGGCGGCGGCGGCAAGGGCATGCGCATCGTGCGCAATCTGGCGCTTCTGGAAGAAGAAATCGAACGCGGACGCAGCGAAGGGGAACGCTACTTCGGCGATGGACGGCTTTATGCCGAGCGCTATATCGAGCGTCCGCGCCATATCGAGGTGCAGGTGCTTGGCGATGCTGCAGGCAATGTTGTGCATGTGTTCGAACGCGAATGTTCGGTGCAGCGGCGCTTTCAAAAGATCGTCGAGGAAAGCCCCTCGCCAGGCCTCACTATCCGGGAACGCGCCAATATCTGCGAAGTAGCCGCCGGGATCGCGCGCGCGGCCGGTTATCGCAATGCCGGAACGGTTGAGTTCATATATGGGCAGGGCGAATTCTTCTTCCTGGAAATGAACACAAGGCTGCAGGTCGAGCACCCAGTGACCGAGGAAGTGACTGGCATTGACCTTGTTGCTGAACAATTGCGCATCGCGGCGGGTGAACCGCTGGGATACGGGCAGGACGCAGTAAAATCGCACGGTCACGCCGTCGAACTGCGCCTTTATGCCGAGGATGCGGCACGCGATTTTGCGCCGACCACCGGGCCGCTTCTGGCCTTTCGTCCGCCGGATAATGCACGCGTTGATGCAGGCGTTGGCGAAGGCGGTGAAGTATCCGCCAATTTCGATCCGATGATCGCCAAGGTGATCGTGCATGCCGAAGACCGCCAGGCCGCCATCGCCAAGGCAAAGGCGGCGATGCACGATTTCGTCGTGCTGGGCTGCAAAACCAATGCCGCCTTTCTCGCGCGGCTGATGGATGATCCCGATTTTGTGAGCGGCGATGTGCATACCGGCATGCTGGCAGACAAGCCTGAGCTCGCCGCCGATCCGTCGCTGGAGGATGCCACGAGCAGCGTTCTGCTGGGCGCGGCCGCGCTGTCCTTGCGCCCGGTCCGGGACGCTGCAGAGGCAGTTCCTGAACTTCATGCCGCGATAGGCCACTGGCGAAACTGATATGCTGCATCATCTGACAATCGACGACATGCCACATTCCATCTGGCTAAGCCGGAGCGAAGAGGAGTATTGCCTGCATCACGAAGGCCGCGCTATCCCGGTCTCGCTGACACAGGGGGCGGCTGGACGCTGCAGCTTGTGCATCGGGGGTGTTAAACATCCCCTCACGATGGTTAGCTCAGGCGATACCGTCTTTGTGCATTTTGAGGGCAATGCCTACAACATTGCCTTCAGCGATGCGGTCACCTTTTTTGCACAGGCCGGCGGGGGCAGCGCAGACGATGTCATCACAGCGCCTATGCCCGGTGCTGTGGTCTCCGTGAATGTCGCGTCAGGCGACAGCGTGAACGAGGGTGATGTGCTGGCAATTATCGAAAGTATGAAACTGGAGACCGCGCTCAAGGCACCGCGGAACGGCATCATTGAGGCCGTATCTTACGAGCCGGGCCAGACCTTTGAGCGCGATGCAGTGCTTGTAAAACTCGTGTTGGAGGACGACTGATGGCCCGGATTACGAGCACGATCGACATCGCATCATCAAGCTATCAGGCGAATTACGCGCATCACACAGGCTTGGCTGCGCAATTGCACGCTATGCAGGATGACGTGCGGCACAAACGTCCGCAGCGCGATCTTGACCGGCTTGAACGGCAGGACAAGGCGTTTCCGCGCAAGCGATTGGAAGACTTGCTTGATCCCGGCACGCCGTTTCTCGAACTGTCCACGCTGGCGGCGAACATGGCGTATGATGGCGATGCGCCGGGCGCGGGCCAGATTTCAGGGATCGGCATAGTCGCTGGCCGAGAGGTCATGATCCATGCCGACGATTCCTCGATCAAAGGCGGCGCGTGGTATCCGCTGTCGGTCAAGAAAATCGTGCGCACGCTCGATATGGCGATCGAGAACCGTCTGCCGATGATCCATCTGTGCGACAGCGCGGGCGGTTATCTGCAATTGCAGCGCGACCTGTTTGCCGACCGCCACTATGCTGGACGTATTTTCCGCAACCAGTCAATCCTGTCCAAGATGGGCGTGCCGCAACTGGCGGTGGTCTTCGGCCATTGCACGGCAGGCGGCGCTTATATTCCGGCGCTTAGCGATTACAGCGTGATCGTACGCGGCACCGGCGCGATCTTTCTGGGCGGTCCGCCGCTGGTCAAGGCGGCAACAGGCGAAGTGGTCTCGGTCGAGGAACTGGGCGGCGCGGACATGCATACCTCTGTCTCGGGCACGGCGGACTATCCCGCCGCGAGCGAGGGCCATGCCATCGCGCTGGCACGCGAGATCGTCGGCAAATGGACCCCGCCCGAAAAAGCGCGCGTTGATCGCATCGCCCCTGAACCGCCCGCCTATGATGCGCGCGAACTCTATGGCGTCCTCCCACAGGATGCGAAAACCGCGTTCGACATGCGCGAAGTCATTGCGCGGATCGTTGATGGCAGCCGTTTTCATGAATATCAGCCCGCTTATGGCCAGACGCTGATATGCGGCTATGCGCGCATTCACGGCTTCAAGATCGGCATCCTCGCGAATAACGGCGTGCTATTCAGTGACAGCTCGCTCAAGGGCGCGCATTTCATCCAGCTGTGCGACAAAAACCGTACACCGCTCCTGTTCATGCAGAACATCACCGGCTTTATGGTCGGGCGCGAATATGAGCGGCGCGGGATTGCCAAGGATGGCGCGAAACTGATCATGGCGGTTTCCGGCGCGAGCGTTCCCAAGATCACACTCAATTGCAACGGCGCATTCGGCGCAGGCGTCTATGGCATGTCGGGCCGCGCTTTTGATTCGCGTTTCCTGTTCAGCTGGCCCAACTCAGAAACCTCAGTGATGGGCGCAGAACAGGCCGCCAGCGTGCTGACCCAGCTCAAGGTGACACAGATGGAGCGCGACGGCAAAACAATGAGCGAGGAGGAGATCGCCGCAATCCGTGATCCTGTGCTAGAGGATTACAAGCGCGAGCAAAGCGCCTATTACTCCACCTCCGAACTGTGGGATGACGGCATTCTTGACCCTGTCGATACGCGCAACGCGCTGGGGATCTGCCTGTCAGCAGCGCTCAATACGCCGATTGCCGAGCCGCAATATGGAGTGTTCCGGATGTAGCGGTTTGACGCTTTACAGCTCGCGCAGTTTCGTATTCATCACCTTGCCCGAGGCGTTCTTGGGAAGATCATCGAGAAATACGAAGCCGGCAGGTACTCTGTAATTGGCCATCTCCTTGCAGCACCATTGGTGCAAATCGTCGGCGCTGCATTGAGCGCCTGCCCGCAACACGACAAACGCCTTGCCCATCTCTTCCATCCGCTCATCGGGCACCGCCACAATGGCGCTCTCGGCAATGGCTGGATGCGCGGCAAGGGCATTCGATCATGCCATAGGCGGTCACCGTATCGACCAGACCCATTTCGCTGTGCATCCGGCGCGCCAGTCAGCGCGGAACGCCGGCGGCACCTGTGGCTGCTCAACGCAGCGAACTGATACCGAACGGCCTTTCCTCCATGCGCGCGAGCAGCGACTGGTAGATCGTCGGCGGACCGGGCAGAAAGGCAATCCTGTCATGCTCGATATGCGCAGCGGCCAGCGCCAGACTGCCTCGCCATTCGAAATGCCGGGAAGGAAACGCTACTTTTGTTCCTGCGTGCCGTAAGCCAGCATTGTTGGGCCAACCAGTTCAACACCCAGATGACCGATACGTCCGGGTGCGCCACTGCGCGCATGTTCCTCGGCAAAAATCACCTGTTCCATGACGCTGACGGCGCGCCCACCCCATTCTCCGGGGCAACCGATCACGCTCCAGCGCTCCTCGGAAAGGCGCGCATCCCATTCGCGGTGCCTTTCCGGCATGGGTGCAGGTGCGGGGAACGCTCCTCTCGAAGTGTTTATCGCCGCTGTTGATCGTAAGGGCTGGAACCATGGCTGCGATGTCATGGCTCTGATGGATGCCGCCGAAGACCTTGTGCGGCCATTGCAGGATCGCCCTGTGCGCGTGGACCGTGAGACGCTCGCTTTGGGCTATGCTGGCGTTTACTCA
>CALLIO010000187.1 GCA_938009055.1 uncultured Altererythrobacter sp. | reverse complement strand
TCTGGCCGTTTGCCCGCCCGAATTGCAGCCGGTGTTCGAAACAACGCGTCGGCGGCTCGAATGGCCCAATGGCGCGCAGGCAACGATGTATTCGGCGGCAGAGGCCGAAAGTCTTCGCGGTCCGCAGCATAGCCATGCCTGCAGGGCAAGCACAGAAAGAATTTTTTTACAACGAAGCCCAGATGATTATTGATGCCTTGCTGCATCTTAGCGTTGATGGCCTTGAGCCCACACCACCCGCCGATCCATCTGAAGGACAATGCTGGATAATTGACGCCGGCGCCACATCGGTCTGGGCAGGCAAGGAAGATGCTATTGCCATTTGGCATTCAAACGATTGGAAGTTCGCCGGGCCACAAATTGGAATGAGGGCGTTCAATCGCGCTATGGGTCAAGTGCTGCACTTCAATGGCGGTTGGAATTTGGCTCAAACACCTACACTTCCAACGGGAGGCAATACGATCGATTCGGAAGCAAGAAGTGCAATCGAATCATTGGTTGGAAGCCTGAGAAGTATAGGCGTTTTCCCCGAGGTCTGATCAATTCAGCTGCCGCAAAATGGCAGCTACTTCCCTCGCCCATGGCCGACCTTCCCCCGAAATTGGCTAGCCAAGCACGGTATTGAGACCAAAATGCAACAGTTTGGAGCGATTGGCTGCTTGCCTCCTATCGCCAGTCTTCTATAGAACGAGGTCACAAGTTTAAATTCGCTCACAAAGGGGAATAAATAATGCGCAAACTCGTCATTGGTATGGCGATGGCTTCGACGGCGCTAGCAACGTCAGCTCAAGCACGCGACAACGAATGGTATGTCGCTCTTGATGCTGGTGCAATGCTGGTCGAAGACATCGACCTTGATGTCAACGAAACCACCGGTGATGGTGCGATCGATCACGACAAGGGCTATGATCTTGCTGGTCGTGTTGGCCATGATTTCGGTGCATTTAGGTTGGAAGCCGAAGCTGCTTATAAAGAAGCAGATATCGACCAACTTACCGCTGGATCAGAAGGTCTTGTAGCGAGCGCCACTGGGGCTCGTGCGTTAAACGGCACCTTTCCCGCAAACGGCAGCTCAAGCGCACTGAGCTTCATGGTCAATGGTCTTTTTGACTTTGGCGATGATGACGGTCTCCAAGGTTATTTCGGTGGCGGTCTTGGTGTTGCTCGCGTTGACCTGGAAGGTACGGTCAGTGCATCTGCGACGGCTTATGACGATTCTGATACAGGAATTGCATGGCAACTGATCGGCGGCGTTCGCGCGCCATTGAGCGACAGTTGGGACGTTGGCCTTCGCTATCGCTACTTCAACGCCCCTGGCGTTGAACTAATCGACACTGCGGGCGTTCCTCTCGAAGGCGATTTCTCGTCGCATTCACTTCTGGGTTCGATCATTTACAACTTTGGTGGCGAAGCGCCACCACCACCACCGCCGCCTGCGCCACCACCACCGGCGCCACCGGCACCACCACCACCACCACCACCACCACCGCCTGCGCCAGTATGTAATACCGGCCCTTACATCGTGTTCTTCAACTGGGATCAGTCGGATATCACGCCAGAAGCGGCAACAATCCTTGACAGCGCAGTGAGCGCTTATGCGGATTGCGGTATGGCGACAGTAATGCTTGCCGGTCACGCTGACCGTTCCGGTTCGGTGACTTACAACGTTGGCTTGTCAGAGCGTCGCAACGCTTCGGTGCGTGACTACCTCACTGGCCGCGGTATTCCCGATGGCCGGATTGCAAGCGAGGCGTTTGGCGAATCGCAGAACCGCGTTCCCACCGAAGACGGTGTACGTGAACTGCAAAACCGCCGCGTAGAAGTCACTTACGGACCTGGTTCAGGCATGTAAGTTTCTTGCAAATCAAATAGAGAAGGGGCCGGAGCAATCTGGCCCCTTTTTTATTGCCCTGACAGCATTTGAAGGGACTGTGCTCAAATGCGTGCAGACATACTGGCGGCCTCTTTATTCGATTATGGCATGATCTGCGCTGCAGACTTCCAGCTGATCCAGTCCCAATGAGCTTGCCCCTCTACTAAGGCGGGCACCTCTCAAGAATAGGGATCTAACTTCTTGTTCTTGGGACCCATCCGCTCAGCTGCGCCAAGGCCTGCCAATCGCCCGATTGCACAGCACTTCTCATCGGCAAAAATGAGAACTAGCGCATCAACACAGGGCTCTGCGCGCTCGCTCAACTATGCTGGCAATTGGCTTTCCCCGGCCTCTTTGGCCCGCTCCAATACGGTCGAGGCAGCTTTTGGAACAAGCAAAATAGCGGCCAAGACCAATATTAGCCCTGGCGGCACTGCAACCAGCGTAGACAGCACACCGACCCCCAGATTGTCGTCATTTGCTGCTGAAACGTAGCCCGCCATAAATGGCCCCAGCCCCAAACCAACCAGGGTGGTTGCCAGGAGAAAAGTCGCAGTCGCAACGCCGCGCATTCGCGGCAGAACCAATGCCTGGCTGGTGGCTGCAGCAGCCCCTAAAGCGGATGCGACAAGCAAGCTGGCTAGAAAGCTCAATGCATAGAAAGCTAAGAGGTTATCGGCCGTATATGCTGCATAAAGCGGCGGAATTGGTGCTAGGAGACCAAATAGCAGGACCCACATTCGGCCGTCCTCGCGTCTCTCCAATAACCAATCAGCCATCCTGCCACCAAAGATCACTCCAAGAAATCCAGCCAAGGCCCCAGGCGCACCCAAGAACCAGCCCAAGTCTGATTTTGTTGCTCCTACTTCCAACCAACCAAATAGAACTTCGGGGCGGTCTGCAAAAGTCCGTTCTGCATAGGGCGCTCCCCAATAGCTCGCGGCATACGCCATGAATGCCACTGCCCCGTATCCAAAGATGACGGTGAGGAAGGCTGGCGAGCCCCAAGTCAATGCGAAGGTCGGTCTATCCCGTTCGCGCAATCCGGACGCCCAACTGAAAACGGCATAATAGCCAATTCCCAAAAACAGCCACTGATCCGAAATCCCATCCACGAGCTTGGATGAGGCTGGCACCAAGTGCGAGAGCCACAAAGCCAGCGCTGCAAAGAATGCCAAGCCTGCGAGGTTGAACACTAAGGGCAAGGGACCTCGCATTGCTGCGCCAATGATCGTGAAGGGCGGAATCACCTGCAACAACTCTTTGAGAAAGCCAGAGAACGGCGCTGGGTCTTCGGGCGTCTCGAGCCCGTCAATCGCGCCACGCACAGGCTCTTTCAGGGTCAACACCCATATCGCCAAGAGCACTCCTGGGATCCCCACACTAAGGAAAGCGGCCTGCCAACCGGCAATTCCGTAGGGCCCGCCATCGGGGAAGGCCGCATTCCAGTTTTCGACGATCAGCCCCCCGATCAAGAGAGAAATCCCGCCTCCGATATACAGCCCAGATGAATAGATCGCGAGCGCGGTCGCCCTGAGACGAGCAGGAAACCAATCAGAGATCAACGAATATGCCGAAGGGCTGGCGGTTGCCTCGCCCACCCCCACACCGATGCGCGCGACTGTCAGTGTCGTAGCGTTCTTTGCAAGGCCTGAAAGCGCAGTCATCGTTGACCAAAGCGTCAAGCCGATGGCCAACAATCTCACGCGCTTCCAACTGTCGGCCAATTTGCCCAGTGGTATGCCGAACAGTGCGTAAAACACCGCAAAGGCAGTTCCGTATAAAAAGCCGAGATAGTCATCGGAGACCCCAAGGTCTGCCTTGATGTCATTCGCCAAGATCGAGAGTATCTGGCGATCAACAAAGTTCAGTACATACACAACAACCAGCACACTCAATGCGTACCAGCTGTAAGCTGGAACCGGCTGGTCAGCAGGAAGTGTTCCTTCTTCGCTTGTAGGCGATGTCATCGGCTATTCTCTCTCCCCCAATCCTATTATCATGCTGCGTAGGGTGTGCCATCCCCCAATTCCGCTTCTGCGAAACCCTTGCGGCGCAAGCGGCATGAATCACAGACTCCGCAAGCCCTTCCGTCAGAAGTTGGATCATAACAAGACCAGCTCCAAGCCGGGTCGAGGCCCAGCCGGGCACACTCGCGCGCGATATCGGCTTTGGTCATTTCCTGCAGAGGTGTGTGCACGCGCACGCCCTCTCCATTGATCCCAGCCTTAGTTCCCAAGCGCGCGGTCTCAGCAAAGCTTGCAATAAATTCAGGGCGGCAATCGGGATAGCCAGAGTAATCGAGCGCATTGACACCGATGAAGATATCACGCGCTCCCGAAGCCTCGGCGCAGGCGACAGTGAGAGAGAGAAAAAGCAGATTGCGCGCCGGAACGTAAGTGACCGGAATATCATCGCCAACACCAGACTTTGGCACATCAATGTCGTCGGTTAGCGCCGATCCCCCAAACTCGCGAAGATCAAGATCAAGCGTCATATGCCTGATTACGCCAAGCTGCTTTGCGATTGCGGCGGCCGCCTGGATTTCCCGCACATGGCGCTGGCCATAATTCACTGTCAGCGCCACGATGTCGAAGCCTTGCTCACGAGCCAAAGCCGCCGTGACCATCGAGTCCAGTCCGCCAGAAAGCAGCACCACCGCTGCGCTTTTTTGATTACCCACTTGAACCATGCCGGTGATCTAGCGGTTTATGCCCGCCATGCAATATTTGAGCTTCAGCGGCACGATCCGGTCCGGCGTGCCTCCGCCGTCAGTTGAAACGGCAATTCGCCCGCAATTCCCTGGCTTTCGATCTGAACCAGCGCAGCAGTCTCACGCCGGATACTGGTGCGGCCATAGCCATCGGATGGGCAAGTGTATTGGACGGTCACTTGACTACCCGCATCTTCGACAACGAAGCGGCTGCAATTGCGTGCAGTATGCCGCAGTTGGACGAGCTCTTGCCCGCTTCTCACACAGATTTTCCGATCCGGCTGGCCATCGCGAAAGCGCACGGTCCACTCCCCCTTGGTCAATGCGCCAAGCATTGCCGCACTGCCTGATTGCGCTAGCAAGGGCACGCCGGTTCCAAGCGCCGCGGCCAAGCCGCCAAGGGTGAGAAGTTTGGCAAATGTCATAATGGTTTTGTCCAAGAGCACTAACCTAGGTTCATTAAGGTTTAACCCTTGCAGAACTGCGTTAAACTGTTCCTGAACATCGACAAAGCGTTATATTTCGAGTGAAAAGGCCTTCGAGCAGAAAGCGCAATCGACAATGATCGCGCCCGACTCATCCCGCATGGCTTGCAATTCTCCATCAGGAAAACGCTTCAAGACGCCTTCATAGTGCTCGACGCTGCAACGGCATCCTTTGCCCAATTGCGGCCCATGCTCGATGGTTATCGTCTCTTCTTCATGAAACAGTCGCCAGACGAGCGCCTCCATTGAAAGGTCGGGCTGCGTCAACTCTTCATGGCTCAAAGTGCTGGCGAGCGTGGCGACATGCTCCCAATCAGGGTGGTCGAGCCGCACATGGAGCCGCTCGCGCCCTTCTTCCCCATCGGCAAGATGCTGGACGAGCATGCCCGCCGCGATTGCGCCCTTCTGACCCGATCGCGTGGCAAGGCGAATAAGTGTCGGGACTTGCTCGGATTGAACAAAGTAGGCTTCACAAGCCTCGGCTAGAGTATCTCCTTCAAGCGGCACAATGCCTTGATAGCGCTGACCCTTTTCAGTCTCGAATGTGATCGCCAGATAGCCCTTACCAAACAGAGCCGTCAGCGTCGGATTAGCTCCAAGCTCTTCCAAAGCACCCGCGTCAAAGTCGGCATAGCCGCGCATCTCTCCATCGCGATAATCACAAACGAGCAAACGCACTGGCCCGTCCTGGGTTTGCGCCTGCATCGTCAATTGCGCGCCATCGCCTTTGAGCAATCCGCCCATCAGTGCGCCCAGGACAAGAGCCTCGGCCAATAAATGCTTGATCGGAGCGGGATAATCATGCGCGCTGAGCACGGCATCAATCAGCCCGTCCAAACGCACCACACGCCCGCGCGCATGGCGCTGGGGCAGCGTGAAGCTCAGCCATTGGTCGGCGTATATTTCGACTGGATCAGACATGGCACCTATATGGGGCGCGGTTGCCGGGTGAAAAGGTTGGAAGCGCGATTAGCCTGCAGCCAGCTGGCCAAACGCCCAAAGCAGAACCGATTTTTGCGCATGAATTCGGTTTTCCGCCTCATCAAACACAACCGAAGCCGCACTTTCAAACACATCTTCGCTCACTTCATCGCCGACATGCGCCGGAAGACAATGGAGGAAGATTGCGTCATTCTTGGCTGCGCGCATCAAATCCGCATTCACTTGATAAGGCATCATCGCGGCGCGTTTCTCCGCTGCGTCATCCTGACCCATCGAAATCCAAGTGTCCGTTACCAGCACATCAGCGCCAGACGCTGCGGCTTGTGCATCTTGAGTCAGTTCCACCACGGCACCGCCAGCCCGCGCCATCTGCACAAATTCATCCTCCGGCTCATAGCCGGCTGGTGTCGCAATGCGCAGGTTGAATTTGAACAGGCCAGCCGCTTCTAACACAGAATGCAGCACATTGTTGCCATCGCCAAACCACGCAAGCTCAAGGCCGGGCAAGGGCTTGCCATGCTCTGCCAAGGTCAAAAGATCGGCGACAATCTGGCAGGGATGCGAGCGATCGGTGAGGCCGTTGATCACCGGCACAGTGGCAAATTTCGCCATTTCCTCGATCTTCGCATGATCGTCCGTGCGGATCATAATCGCATCGCACATCCTGCTCAGCACGCGCGCCGTATCGGCAATGGTCTCGCCCCGTCCTAGCTGGCTCGTCGCCGTGTCGAGGATGAGCGAACTGCCCCCTAATTGGCGTATCGCAATGTCGAAACTGACCCGCGTGCGGGTTGAACTCTTCTCAAAGATCATAGCCAGGACGCGGCCATCCAATGGCTTGTCCGCATCGACCTTACCCTTTGGCCAAACCTTGCGTGCAGCCTTGCGATCCAACGCATCGGCAATCATTGCCGCGATCGCATCGCCCCCGGCATCGCTCAGGTCGAGAAAGTGGTTGAGATCAGCCATCACGCAGACTCCGGCATTTCAAAATCGGCTGCGCCTGCAGAAAGCTTGTCGAAAAACTCATCAATCTCAGCATCACCAATCACCAGCGGCGGCAAGATCCGCAAAGTCTGATCGCCCGCTGCCACGGTCAGCAAATCGTGATTGTCGCGCAGATGGACGAAGAAAGGGCGACTTTCGACCTTCATCCTCAGGCCAAGCATCAAGCCCTTGCCGCGCACAAAGTCGAACAGATCGGGATAATTGCCAATAAACTGCTCAAGTCGGCTGCGGATTTTCTCGCCCTTTTCCGTGACGTTGGAGAGAAACTCCTCATTCGCGACCGCTTTCATCACGGCATTACCCGCCGCCATGGCAAGGGGATTGCCGCCATAAGTCGAACCATGCGTGCCAAAGACCATGCCGCGCGCAGCTTTTTCAGTGGCAAGACATGCGCCCAGCGGGAAACCGCCGCCAATCCCTTTGGCGCTCGCGAGAATATCGGGCTCAATTCCGTAATGCTCATGGGCAAACATCGCGCCCGTGCGCGCCATGCCGCATTGCACTTCGTCGAGCACCAGCATCAGATCATGCTCGTCAGCCAGCGCACGCAGGCCAGCCATAAATTCTTGGCTGGCCGGACGGATGCCGCCCTCGCCCTGGATGGGCTCGACCAAAAAGCCTGCCGTCTTATCCGAGATCAGCGCTTTGGCCGCTTCCAGATCATCAAATTCGCAATACTGAAACCCTTCTAGCAAGGGCGCGAAACCCTTGTGCATCTTTTCCTGATTGGACGCGCTGATCGTTGCCATGGTCCGGCCGTGAAAAGCGTTGGTGAAGGTAATCAACTCGCTGCGCTGCGTGTCACCAGCATGTTGGTGATAAGCGCGCGCGGTTTTGATCGCTGCTTCCACAGCCTCGGCGCCCGAATTGGTAAAGAAGACCGTATCGGCAAAAGTGTGATCGACCAGCCGCTGCGACAATTCCTCGCCCTGCGGGCTGCCATACATGTTCGAGACATGCATCAAAGTTGCCGCCTGTTCCTGGATCGCTCTGATCAGCCCCTCGTGTGAATGGCCGAGCAGATTAACCGCAATCCCGCTGGCAAAATCGAGATAGCGCGTGCCGTCCTCGTCAATCAGATGGCAATGCTCGCCCTTGACCGGACGCACGCCGCACCGCGGGTAAACGGGCATGAGAGGAGAGATAGACATGGTGAAATTCCTTGAAAGATCTTGAAAGGAGCCGCGCAAAGAAAAATGGCGACCCGTTTAAGAGCCGCCATCTATCCTGTTTTGATGGCCGCTCGCAATACAGGTTCAGCGGCCGATGTGATTGATCTGGTTAGCCTTGGACAGGCACCAGATTAACGGCCGAATGCTTTCCTCGTCGGTCAACCTCGAGGTCGAACTCGAATCGCTCGCCCTCGTTGATTGCTGAAAGACCCGAACGCTCTACCGCGCTGATGTGCACAAAAGCATCGGGCTGGCCATCATCGCGCACGAGGAAGCCGAACCCTTTCATCGTGTTGAAGAATTTGACCGTGCCGATGGCTTTTTCGCCGGTCAGCTCGCGCTGCGGAGGCGCACTGCGCTCTGCAACTTCGATCACATCACCGACAACCTGCAAATCCTGCGCGGACACTTTGCCGCCGCGATCGACCAGATTGAACTCAAGTTCCTGCCCTTCGGCAAGTCCTGAAAGTCCAGCACGTTCAACCGCGCTGATGTGCACGAAGACATCTTCCCCGCCGCTCTCTTGAGCGACAAAGCCAAAACCTTTTTGTGCATTGAAGAATTTTACGGTGCCTTTGCCTGTGCCAACGACTTGAGCAGGCATACGGTTAAAACCGCCGCCGCCTTGGTCACCGCCGCCGCCACCAGGGCCGCGTCCACCGCCGCCACCTGGTCCGCCGCGACCACCGCCGCCGCCACCGTAGCGATCGCCGCCGCCACCGCCGCCGTAGCGATCACCGCCACCGCCGCCGAAATTGTCACGCGGAGGGAAATTGTCACCTCCGCCACCGAATGGATCGAAGCCTTCTTCGCCAATGCCATCGCGTTTGTCACGGCCCCGGCGGCGCCCTCTATCGTAACCCATAATCTACGTCGTACCTTGTCACGTCGCTGGAAGAATTACTCACCAGAACATGTCAGCGACGACCATGCTCTGCACGGAGCAACACGATTTTTTGTATTACCCCGCCGATTTACATTTTTATTCATAGCCCAGAATTGCCAGGCACGCGAACAATTTCACATCTATCCGCCCTATGGCTTTCATTTGTGACATTTTCGCATGAATTCATAGCTTGCCTTCGCGGCCTCGAAACTGCACTAATCCCCTCGGTAAAACAGAAGATTGAGAGTGCAAAATTGGCTGATTTCCGCAAGCTGTCCGAAACGATGTTCGCAAGCCCCCAAATTGGCCCTGAAGAGGTTAGCGAGGCCGCATCGAGCGGTGTGAAGCTCATTATCAACAACCGTCCTGATGGCGAGTCGCCAAGCGAGCCACAGGGCGATGCGATTGCTGCAGCGGCGGCAAATGCGGGTATCAAATACCTTGCTATCCCGATCAGCCATGCCGGTTTCAGCCTGCCGCAAGTCGATGCAATGGTCACCGCGATTGAAGAGACGGATGGACCCATTCTTGCCTATTGCCGTAGCGGTACACGCTCGACCTTCTTGTGGTCACTCGCGCGCGCCAAGATGGGTGAGACACCTGACAAAATCGCACAAGCAGCGATCGCGGCTGGCTATGATATCAGCCCCGTGCGCCCCACGATGGATATGCTCGCAGGAGGAACCTCGGGCGAATGACCACCCTCAGACTTCTTCTGATTGGGCTGTTTATAACAATACCCTCTATTGGTTTGGCAAAGACGCCAAAGCCGCACATCTGCACTGCGCAGCATTTTCTAGGCGGCAAAAAGATCGAAGTGAAGCGCAGGTTCAAGGCAAATGGAGAAGAGATCGGGGTTACCACGAAACCTGCGGAGATTGGCGGAGATCATCCTGAAATCAGTTTGGTTGAAGAGCAATTGGATCGCTACATTACCGATTTGGCGAAAGACTTGCCAAAGAACTGCCCGCAAAAGCGCAAACGCGAGCATCACTATCACTACTTCGATTGCAGCATTCATCGCCGAATCGGGAACCAGCGGCTTTCCGCCGGTGGGAGATCTGTAAATTGGCGATACGAGGTCGCTGGCAAAATTGAGCTGTCGAGCGTTTACACCTTCTTTGGTCCATCCTTTCAGCCGCAGCTTGCCTTTCCATCCTCGCCTTTTGGCGGCCCAGCAATACATTGGAACAGGCTTGGTGGCTGGGGCTATACCAACAGCGGGCGCGAGATCGACGGCAAGACCGTTTGGACTTACGCGGAAGCTGCCCAAATCGACTTTGGCGGAAATTATATGCGGAGCTGGACGACTTCCAACGTGCTTGTGACGTTCAATCAAAACGAACTGCTCGATATGCTGAAGACAGGTTCCTCAGATGCCAATCTGGTCCTTTGGAGCACGCAGGACGGCGTGATTGAACGCCACAAATTGCCTCGCGCAATTTTCACTGAACTGGGCGCGAATATGCAAAGCATCTACGCAGAATATACTCGCAAATCGCTTGATCTTGTGAACCAATGCGAGCCTAGGGCTGAGACTGAAATCACTATCACTCTCCACTAATGCGCTGCCACCGGGCGGCGCTATTTGCGATAGTCGAGCGGCGGTTCGCGGTCACCTAGGAGCGATTTGTAAGTGTAGTTGTCGCCACGGGCTGCATCAAACTCTGCCCGTGCTTCGGCGCGTAACCCCGGATTGGTGAACAATTCCGCTGCCATCAGCGCCATTGCTTTGGCCGCTGCTTGCGTGCCTTTATAGCCGATCGAGTGCCCGCTGGCAGCCACAGCCTGCCATGTATGCGCGCTGGTGCCGGGAACCCATGTCGCCGTGCCCAACCCCACAGTTGGCGTCGCCCAAGAGACATCGCCCACATCGGTTGAGCCATAGCCCAGCGACTTGGCATAAGGGGCGACCTCAGCCGCGCTGTCCAATGGCCGTGCGCCCTCACCCAAAGATTGGCTGATTTCCGCAGCCCATGCGCGCTCTTCATCCGTATAATCGACCCCGCCCACTTCGCGCAGCTTGGCATCCATCATCCGCGCCAAAGCTTCATTGACGAGCAGCGGATTGTTGCCGTGGATCACTTCCCATTCCACCTTGGTGCCCGTGCCCATAGCTGCCCCCTTGGCGGCGGCTTCCAAACGTTCCCAGATCGCATCGACCCCATCAGGATCGGGATGGCGCACGTAGTAAAAGCTCTCGGCAAAATCAGGCACGACATTGGGCGCATTGCCTCCTGCTGTCACAACATAATGCATCCGCGCATCTTGTGGCATGTGCTCATGCAGCATGTTGGCCATCATGTTCATCGCCTCCACCCCGTCCAGCGCGCTGCGCCCCCTTTCCGGAGCGCCAGCAGCATGGGCGGAGACGCCAGAGAAACGGAATTTGGCAGAGCGATTGGCGAGGCTCGTGCGCGCCGCCGCGCTGTTGCGGTCGCTTGGGTGCCAATGGATCGCAATATCGACATCATCGAACAGCCCCGCGCGCGTCATATAGACTTTGCCCGAGCCGCCCTCTTCCGCCGGCGTTCCATAGAGCCTGATCCGCCCGGGAGTGCCGGTCGCCTCGAGCCATTGCTTCACGGCAATTGCGGCGGTTATTGATCCGGCGCCAAACAGATTGTGCCCGCAGGCATGGCCTGCATGCTTATCCGCAATTGGATTTCGGCGCGGCGCGGCCGATTGGTTGATGCCGGGCAATGCGTCCATCTCGGCCAGAATAGCGATGACGGGGCCGCCTTCCCCCCATTCAGCGACAAAAGCGGTCGGGATGCCAGCGGCTTGCGTTTGAATCCGAAAGCCTTCGCTTCGCAGCTCTTCCTGCATTAATCCGGTTGTGCGGGTTTCCAAATAGCCAAGCTCGGCCCAATCCCACAATTGCTTTGCAACCCGGGTCGTGCGCTCTTCTTGGGCATCCACCAAAGCGGCAGGGTCGTGATTGTCTGCTGCGAGAGGCGCTGTGCAGACAAGCGCAGCGGCAGCAAACAGCGACGGCATCCATTTCATCAAAGCATTATCCCCCTTGTTGGCAGAACTTGCCGCAAAGCGCCGCGCGTGCCAATCCCTCAAATCATGGCAATGGGAAGCGAATTGCTAATCTTTGTAGGCTCGCTGGTGGCGATTTTCGCGCTGGCGGGGCTGGCGATGCTGCTCGGGTTGGGCCGCGATCCCACACTGGCGAACGAAGCAGAAGCGCAGCGCTGGGCGGGCGAAGTGCACGATGGCTATGTCGCTGTGCGCGTTTCGCTTGATAGCAAGGGCAAAGGTGCGCTGCTCGAAGATGAAGCTGAGCAAATCATGATCCTCAAACCCCATGGCGGGCATTTCGCAGGGCGTATTCTTGATGCTTCATCAAGCGTGAAACGCCAAGATGACTCTCTCGTAATCGATAGCGGTGAAGCGCGATATGGCGCGGTCCGATTGCAGATCGCCGATGCGCAGGTTTGGGCTGAGCGAATCCATGGGCTAGGAAAGCGCGGCAATGCCAGAGTTTAACCCCACCCAATATGCCGTGCCGCTATTCGTTGTGGCTGTGTTGGCCGAGATGATCTGGGCGCGGCTGCGCGCCCGTGATGCTTACGAGCCCA
>CALLIO010000186.1 GCA_938009055.1 uncultured Altererythrobacter sp. | reverse complement strand
CAAACCGCCTCGTCCAGCTATAAACCTGCGGTGCTCGACAATGGCGTGCGGATCATGGTTCCCCCGCATATTGGCAGCGGCACGCGCATCATCGTTGATGTGTATGAGCAGACTTACGTCGGAAAAGCAGGCTAACGCGCGATGTCGATGTTTTCAGGATTGGTGCGCGTCATGGAACGCGCCGCACGCAAGGCTGGCGGCAAATTGCGCCGCGACTTTGCCGAAGTTGAACATTTGCAGGTTTCTCGCAAGGGGCCTGCCGATTTCGTCTCCAAAGCCGATATGCGTGCCGAGCGCACAATTTATGACGAGCTGCTGCATGCACGCCCTGATTGGGGTTTTGTGCTGGAAGAAGCGGGCATCATCGAAGGCGATCCGGATAAGCCGCGCTGGGTCATCGACCCGCTCGATGGTACGTCCAATTTCCTCCACGGCATCCCGCATTTCGCAATCTCTATCGCGGTGCAAGAGCCCAAGCTCGACGGCAGCGGATGGGGTGAAGTAACCGCAGCTGTTGTTTATCAACCGATTGAAGACCAGACTTTTTGGGCGGAAAAATCGCGCGGCGCATGGCTGATGGATTCGCGCCTACGGGTATCATCGCGTTCGCGGCTCTCCGATGCTCTCATTGCCACCGGCGTACCCTTCCAAGGGCATGGCGACTTTGATGAGTGGAGCAAGATCTTTGCCGCCATCGGCCCTCAAGTGGCTGGGATCCGGCGGTATGGTACAGCATCGCTCGATCTGGCGTGGCTGGCAGCGGGACGGTTCGACGGGTTCTGGGAAAGCGATCTCAACGATTGGGATACAGCAGCGGGATGCTTGCTTGTGCGCGAAGCGGGCGGTTTCATAACCGATTATCGCGGCCGATCAGACCATATCGTCTCCAAGCAAGTTCTTGCCGCAAACGATGCGCTGCATTCGAAATTGCACAAATTGCTGGTCGGAGCGCTCAAATAGGTGGGACGAGCACGACAAAGATGGCTTGAAAGCTGCTGCACACGCGGCTATCCGGCTCGCTTGTCGCACAGGATGCCCCTGTGGTGAAATTGGTAGACGCGCTCGACTCAAAATCGAGTTCCTAACGGAGTGCCCGTTCGAGTCGGGCCAGGGGCACCATTCCTTGCTTTTTCTGACATCTTATCGCGTTCGAGCGCTTGCCATGGAACAGAGCTTTGCCAAAGTTCTGAAGCATCTAAAGCGGGAATTTGCTTGTAATTTGGCGCAGGCTTTGGGAGGCAGCGCATTCTAATGTTGGAGCTTCCATCCTTCCATGCCATCGCCGCGATGGTGGTCACGCTGTGCATGTTCATCGCTTTTGCGCGCGGGCGCCTGTCGGTCGAGATTATTTCGCTCCTGACAATCGCGGTGATCGCGGTAGGGCTCTACTTTTTTCCGCTAGAAGGATCGAAGCCGACAGACGGGCTGGCGCTCGCTTTCGGGGGGTTTGGCCATTACGCGCTCATCACGATTTGCGCCCTGATGATTATGGGGCGGGGCCTGGTTGTCACCGGCGCGCTCGATCCGGCCGCACGCTTCTTGGAAAGCGTCTTCAAGTTCAATCTCCAGCTAGGCCTATTGGTCTCTCTGCTGATCGCTCTATTCCTCTCAATGGCGGTGAACGACACGCCGGTTCTGGTCTTGTTGTTGCCGATATTCGTGGCGCTTGCCGCCAAGGGCGCAATGCCCGCATCGAAAACTCTGATCCCCTTGAACGCCGCAGTTCTGATCGGCGGGATGGCGACGACGATTGGCACATCGACCAATATCCTCGTCACATCCATCGCGGTTGATCTGGGAATGCCGCAGATGAGCGTTTTTCACTACACCCCGATCGTTTTGATCGCCGCTGTCGTTGCGCTTCCTTATTTGTGGCTGGTGATGCCGCGCTTGCTGGGTGACAACAGCAAGGAAGACGATGCGACCGTTCGCATGTTTGAAACTCGGCTGAGGATCGGCTCGCAAAGCAGTCTGATTGGCGAGGATATCACGGCGATCATGTCCAAACTTCCTAAGGGCGTGACGCTAACCGATGATTGGGTCGGCCCGATTGAGCCGCAACAACGTATCAGTCTGTCTGGCACGCATGATGCGCTGGAAGAGGCGACCCGCGTGCTCCAGGGCGAATTGGCACCAAGCTGGGTGCTCGACCGGATCCGGCGCGAATCGTCGAACAGCCGCAAGGACATCACCGTCGTCGAAATGACAGTGACCGCAGACTCACGGCTGCTGACCCGATCCTTGCCCTCATCTGGCATCGCTGATCTTTACGGCGTGGGTGTTCTGGGCATTCACCGGCCAGAGCGCTTGCTGGGCGAGAAGGACAAGTTCAGCGAAGGCGGCGATCTGCGTATTGCAGAAGGCGATGTGCTGCTGGTGATGGGGCTGGATGAAGACCTTCAGGATTTCGCCACGGCGGACAGTCTTTTGATGCTGGAGGGCGCGCGCGAATTGCCTCGCCGCTCGAAGGCGTTGCTCGCCGCTGCGATCATGTTCTCATCAATCTTTACCGCTTCTATCGGCCTCTTCCCGATAGCGATCTCAGCGCTGGCTGGCGCGATCATGATGTTTGTGACCGGCTGCGTGAAGTTTGACCGTGTGGGTAGGGCGCTGTCCGGGCAGGTCATTGTTCTGGTTGCCGCCAGCATTGCCTTGGGACGGATCATTGACGACAGCGGAGCAGCTGACTGGCTCGGACAGGTTTTGTCCTTCGGCCTCCAGTTCCTTGCACCGGCAGCTGTGCTCGCCGCCATCATGCTGTTTGTGACGATACTGAC
>CALLIO010000185.1 GCA_938009055.1 uncultured Altererythrobacter sp. | reverse complement strand
CCAGCGCGGGCATCGGCACTTGGCCAACCCATGAACCCAGCACGGACAGCAGGAAGAGCAAAAACGCGCCTGCGGTAAAGGTCGACAGCCGGCCTCGCCCGCCCGACACCACATTGATCACCGATTGGCCGATCATCGCGCAGCCGCCCATGCCGCCAAAACACGCCGCGACAATATTGGCGACGCCTTGGCCCGCACTCTCGCGCTGTTTGCTGCTGTCAGTGTGCGTCAGATCATCGACAATTTGTGCTGTGAGCAAGCTCTCTAGCAAGCCTACTGCGGCCATCGTCAGTGAATAGGGCAAGATAATTTGGAAGGTTTCCCAGGTCAGCGGAATATCGGGCAAAGCGAAACTGGGCAGGCCATCAGGCAGTTTGCCCTCGCCCGCGACATTGTTGACTGGGATCGCGAAATAGACCGCCGCGATGGTCAATACGACAATCGCCACCAATGGGCTTGGAATGCTTTTGGTCAGGCGCGGGAAGCCGTAAATGATCGCGAGACCTGCTGCGACCATCGCCCAAGTCCACGGGCCAACGCCCTCATTACCGGGCAAAAGCTGGGGTACCTGCGCCATGAAGATCAGGATCGCCAGCGCGTTCACGAAGCCGGTGATGACCGAGCGACTGACGAATTGCATCAACAGGTCGAGCCGAAGAGCCGCCGCAATCCCTTGGATAATGCCCATCAATATTGTTGCAGCAAAGAGGTATTCGACCCCGTGCTGATCGACCAGTGGGATCACCACCACGGCCACCGCTGCGGTAGCCGCTGAAATCATGCCCGGACGCCCGCCGGTAAAGGCGATTACCATTGCGATGGCGACGCTGGCATAAAGCCCAACGCTGGGGTCAACGCCTGCGATCAGCGCAAAGCCGATCGCCTCTGGGATCAGCGCGAGCGCAACCACGATGCCGGCCAGAATGTCAGCCTTGGGCTGGGCGAACCAATCGTGCTTGATGGTTTCCCAAGTGGATCGGTTGGCAGGGATCGCTTGCATAATGCGGGGTCACTTCGTGGGTTTGGCGGATCATACCGCGCTGAAATATCGTTAAGTTGTGTCCCGCTAGGCCCCTTTGCTGCGATGCACAACCGGCAGCCCGCCCATTACCCTCCACTTTGGCGGCAATACGGGGAGAATTTGCGCAGGGATTGCAGGCCCAGAACGCACAAGTTGTGCAAGGCTTGCCTTGACTCAACATTCTTTATTGCGATTGATTATCATTATCGTATTATGGGTGACATAAGGAGACTCGCCGTGTCAGAATGTTCCCGCCTTCAATCGCTATTGCCCGTGCCGCTGCCCTCTAACTCCGCACAGCGAAGCCTGCTGGTGATGCTGCGCCGGATGGCGATTTGCGGCTTACGCGATGCACGTGCCACCCAGCTGGCCATGTCCATGTTCGGCGTGGATTTCCGCGAGGCTTTGGGATTGGCGCGATGCCTGCTGCATGAAACCGCGCTCATCTCCAAGCGCAGCATCCATATCGCGACCTGCTGCACCCCGCGCATGACTCGCGACGAGGCACTGATGCTCGATGCGATTGTAACCGGCGACCGCACCGCAATCAGCGCCGTGACGGATAATGACGAGCCGGGCCGCGCGTGGATGGCGGCGATTGCGCTGGGCGAATTGGTTAAAGCGCGCTGCTAGATCCCTGCTGCGCCCAAGGCGCTGTCCAGATCCTCTTGCAAATCGAGCACATCTTCCAAGCCTACGTTGATCCGCAACAACCCCTCGGTCACGCCCATATCGGCACGCGCTTCTTCGGAAACGCCGGCATGTGTGGTCGAGGCCGGATGGCACATCAGGCTGCGGCTATCGCCAATATTGTTGGAAATATCGACCAGCTCCAGCGCATCGAGCACAGCAAAAGCACGCTCACGCGTTTCCACGTCAAAGGCGAAGATCGGCCCTGTCGCTTCCATTTGCGCTTGCGCCAAATTGTGCTGCGGATGGCTCGCCAATCCGGGGTGCAGCATGCGTCCACCCGCTTTCGCGATACGCGGTTCGAGAAACTCGCCAAGCGTCACAGCGCTGCGGCTTTGCGTATGGGCCCGCATCGAAAGCGTCTCCAGACCTTTCAGCACAACCCAAGCGTTAAACGGCGCCAATGTCGGCCCCGTGTTGCGCTGGAACGGCATCAAAGTCTCTGTGATCCATTCCTCACTTCCGCAAATCGCGCCAGCCAGAACGCGGCCCTGCCCGTCCATCAATTTCGTCGCGGAGTAAGCCACCACATCCGCGCCAAATTCCATCGGACGCTGCAATGCGGGCGAGGCAAAGGCATTATCGACCACGGTGGTGATGCCATGCGCCTTGGCCAGATCGCAGACATGATTGAGATCGACCAGCTCGAGCGTCGGATTGGCCGGACTTTCGAAGAAAAAGACGCGCGTGTTGGGCTTTATCGCCGCTTCCCACGCCGCATTGTCGGCTGCGTCCACCACCGTTGTCTCGATCCCGAAGCGCGGGAGCAGATTGTCTATCAACCAGCGGCACGATCCAAAGGCCGCTTTCGCCGCAACGCAGTGATCGCCTGCTGAAAGCTGAGACAACAGCGCAGCGGTCATCGCCGCCATTCCGCTTGCCTGCGCACGGCAAGCCTCAGCGCCCTCCATCAAAGCAATGCGTTCTTCCAACATCGCAACGGTCGGGTTCTGTAGCCGCGAATAAGTCATGCCTTGTGCATCGCCGGCAAACCGGTCGGCCACCGTTTGCGCGTCATCGTAAGTATAGCCGGAGGTGAGGAACAGCGCCTCGCTCGTCTCGCCATGCTCGCTGCGCCAAGTGCCCCCGCGCACAGCGCGCGTTGCAGGCCGCCATTGGCGCGTAATATTGCGGTCGGTTCCGGTGGTCTTCTTCATAGCAGGGATCGCCTTAAGGCTGGCAAGGCCAAGCGGCAAGCATTGCGCGCAAGGGGAGACAAATAGTCTGCGCTCGGCTAGCGCTGCTTGCCAAGCAAGGGAGAGACCAATGTCAGCCTATGAATTGCTCGCCATTATCGGCGCGCTCGCCGTTACCATGGCGGTTTTGCATATCCTCATCGCCAAGCAGACCATCGGCCAAGCCAGTATCGCCGCGGGCCTGGCGGCCGGTTTTGCTGCCTTTACTGCTGTGACGATCTATTCAGAAGGCGTGATGCCTTTGTGGGTCAATCAAACGAGCAATCTGTGGGGAGTGCAGGTCTGGTGGGATCTGTTGATGGCAGTGGGGCTGGCGTTGTTCTTGATCGCCCCAAGGGCGCGCAAAATGGGCATGAATGTTCCGCTTTGGACGCTGTTCATCATCACCACTGCCAGCATCGGATTGCTCGCCATGGCCGCACGCCTGTTCTGGCTGGAACGCGCCGCTGCAAGCGAGGCAGAGGCGAAAGTACCTAGCTAAGCTCTTCTTCGAGCGCGCGCTCGCTTGGGGGCGCCAAGCACCCTTCGTCAGTATCGGATGAAGACATGTAAGGCTGCCAGCCGTTCATGCGGCGTATCATGGCAGTGCCGCACCGCTTGCAATCGGTGCGGAAATTATGCCCGTCATGCCACACGCGATCCTTTGCGATCCGGTGACCTGAAATAAAGCATGTAGCTTCCAAAAACATGGAAGTTCCTTTGCTCCATGCTCCCCGAAACAGGCCTTATGAAGAGGCCTTTGCTATGGATATTTGCTTGGGTATTTGCCCGTATTAACATATCAATGGCTCTATCTCGGCACTTGCGAGGAAATGCCACGCGTTCTAAGCGGCTCGCGCATGCTTCAGGCGCCTACCCATCACAATGATCCCATCAGGTTGACCGCGGCGATGACTGCCGTGTTTGCCTTTATGTGCCTGTTTCGGCTGACGATCCCGTCGCATATGTATTTCGACGAGATCCATTATGTGCCCGCTGCCAAGGCGCTGTTGGAGGGTGCGGCCTATCCCAATCGCGAGCATCCCTTATTGGGAAAACATCTCATCGCTGTGGGCATTGCGATCTTTGGCGACAACGCATTTGGCTGGCGCATCATGCCGTTTGTCGCGGGCGTTCTCGCCTTCTTTGCCATGCAACGCGCCATGTGGCTTGGCTCGCTCAACGCGCTGGCGACAGTGTTCTTCGGCATCTTGGCAGCAACCGGATTTTTGCTGCTGATCCACACCCGCCTCGCCATGCTCGACATATTTATGATGGCGGCAAGCGCGATCGCAGCGTGGCAATTCGCAGCCGCTGTGAGACGGCCCGAACGAGCTATCAAGCATTTGCTCTTTTGCGGGATTGCACTGGGCGCGGCGATGGCATCGAAATGGAACGCCATTCCTATTGCCGTTCTGCCCGGCCTTGCTTTCTTCGCTGCGAGGGTAGTTGCCAGCGGCAAGAGTTTTCTGACGGCCAAGCGCGCTGCTCCCATTCCCGGCGTTTCCTTGGTCCAAGCGTTCATACTGCTCGGCATTGTGCCACTTGCGACTTATGCCGCGACATTCCTTCCAGCCTTGCTATTCCAAGACAGCCCGCTTGCTGCCAATGGTCTGATCGCGCTGCATCACGACATGCTCGATCTGCAAGCCCAAGTGGTCCAGCCGCATCCCTATCAAAGCACGTGGCCGCAATGGCTCGTGAATTTGCGCGGGATTTGGTATCTTTACGAGGTTGCCGACGGTGCACAGCGCGGCGTGTTGTTGATCGGCAATCCGCTTTCGATGCTGCTCGGCCTACCCGCGCTGATCTGGTGCGCTTATAGCGGGGTGAGAGAACGCAATTGGACTGCGCTGGCGGCATTCACCGGCTTTGCTGTTTCGTTTGGCCTGTGGCTGTTCGCTGAAAAATCTGTCCAGTTTTACTACCATTATTTCCTGCCCAGCACGTTCTTGCTGGCAGCGCTGGCCCTGGCGATGGAGCGTGTTTGGTCCTTGGGCGAACGCGGCATGGTGCTGCTTGCCCTTGCGATCATCATCCTGCTGTTTGTCTATTTCTACCCGATCCTGACCGCTGCACCATTGGGGGCAGAGGACAGCTTTTTATACTGGGCTTGGATCGAAGGCTGGGTCTAGCCAGCGCTCAATAGCGCCCCCAGACAAAGCGGCTGGAGAGCGCATAATTCCACACCGATCCGACCAGAATGCCTGACAGCGCGGCGAGCATCCAGAACGCACCATAGCTTTCAAGCAAGGATGCGACCGCGATATTCGCCAGCGCGCCTACCGAACAGGTCAGGCAAAACCCCAGCCACCCCCGCAGCATGGTCGCCGCTCCTCGCAGCCGCTGATCGCGATAGGTGAGCGCATTGTTGAGAATGAAGTTAAAACTCATCGCGACAATCACGGCGGCGGCTTGGCCATAGACAAACCCTTCGCCGAACCAGAACAACACAAGGGCAAGCACCGCCATATGGACGATCACCCCCGCTGCGCCGACCGTGCCAAACAATGCAAAGCGGGTCGGGATCAGCCGCCCAAACGTCTTGTCATAAAGTCCGGCAAGAAAGTCGAACGCAATCGCGCGATCAAGCTTGCTCTCGCCTTCGCGCCGCGCGGCAAAATTCAAAGGAAATTCGCGCACCCGCATCGGCCCATCGGCTGCGGAAAGCAGATCGAGCAGGATCTTGAAACCAATGCCGGACAGGCGCGGCACAAGCGCGCGGGCAATATCGCTGCGCAACATGAAATAGCCGCTCATCGGATCGGTCAGCTCAACCCCGGTCAGTCGCCGCGCAAGTGAATTGGCAAGCCCTGATAGCCGCTCGCGCTCGGGGTCGGCCCAATCCTTGGTACTCGCCCCGTCCGCAAAGCGCGAAGCAATCGCGACGTCAGCCTCACCCGCTTTCAAGCTTTCAAGCATTTGCGGGAGGAGCGCAGGATCATGCTGGTGATCGGCATCCATCACTGCCGAGAATGGCGCAGCAGTTGCGCAAAACCCCTCGATCGCAGCGCTGGCCAGACCGCGCCGCCCGATGCGCTGGATCACCCGAATGCGGTTGTCGCCCCGCGCCAATGCGCGCGCTTCATCCGCCGTGCCATCAGCAGAATTGTCGTCCACCACCAGCACTTCCCAGCCGGTTTCGCCCAGACTGGCGGCAATGCGCTCCATCAAGGGCGCAAGGTTCCCGCGTTCGTTCAGCGTTGGCAGGATAATCGCCAGCTCTAAAGGAGCCGCCGACATAGGCTAGATCCGCTCCACCACAGCATCGCCAATCGCTTTGCAGCCATGCGTCCCGCCCAGATCACCGCCTCTAAACCCGTCAGCCAAGGCGCGGGTAACAGCCGCCTCGACCCGCTTGGCCTCATCCTCAAGGCCAAGCGAATGGCGTAGCAACATGGCGAGCGAAAGGTTCGTCGCCATCGGATTGGCAATCCCCTTGCCCGCAATATCGGGCGCTGAACCGTGGATCGGTTCGTAAAGACCAAAGGTGCCATGCGCGCTTTGCCGCTCGCCCATTGATGCGCTGGGCAAGAGCCCAATCGAACCGACCGCAGCGCTGGCAAGGTCAGACAGAATATCGCCGAACAAATTGCCGGTCAGGATCACATCAAACTGCGCAGGATTGGAAATGACCTGCATGGCGGCATTATCGACATACATATGATCGAGCGTGATATCGGGATGGCCCGCTGCCTCTTCGACCACAATGTCGCGCCAAACCTGACTGGTTTCGAGCACATTGGCCTTGTCCACGCTGGTGAGGCGCCCTTGCGACACTTTGGCCGCGCCAAAGGCAACGGCGGCAATCCGCCGCACTTCGGGCGCTGAGTAAGACATCATGTCCCACCCTTCGCGCTCGCCAGCATTGGTTTGCCGCTCGCCCTTGTCACCGAAATACACATCGCCCGTCAGCTCGCGCACGATCATCATATCCAGATCACGCGCAATGTCGGGCTTTAGGGGGGAGAGATGCTCCAGCCCTTCGAAAATCTTTGCCGGACGCAAATTGGCAAACAGGCCCAGCTCCTTGCGCAGACCAAGGATCGCTTGTTCGGGCCGCAAATGCCGATCGAGCGCGTCGCATGTCGGATCACCCACCGCGCCGAACAGGATTGCATCGGCTGCGCGCGCAGCTTCCAGCGTTTCAGGCGGCAGTGGATGGCCATGCTTGTGATAGGCCATGCCGCCCACATCCGCATGGCTCAGCTCGATATCCGGCAGACCCAAAGCATCGAGCACGCGCAGCGCCTGCTCTGTCACTTCAGGACCAATGCCG
>CALLIO010000184.1 GCA_938009055.1 uncultured Altererythrobacter sp. | reverse complement strand
ACCGGTCATGTGATGCGCGCCCCATGCCAGGAGCGAGGCAACCACGGCGCCGGTAACGCCTTTTGCGAATCCGTTCATTGTTCTCCCCTTCGTTAGGGGAAAACTCGCAGGCTCAAGCGCTTAGGTAAAGCAAAATCTTGTTAGGGCGTAAGACTAGGACAAGTCAGGCCATCGTGCACCCAGCCTGGACAGTGCGCGCTACTCTTTTTCCGCGACATCAATTGCGAGAAAATTCTTCGCATCAGAGATTGGGATGAAGAAGTTCACGCCTTGCGGCGCATCATTTATCCGCATTCCAGCTACAGTTACTCCGATCACTTCACCTCTGGAGTTAATCAAAGGCCCTCCACTGTTCCCAGGAACTACTGATACATCACTTTGGATATAGCGATATCCATCAATGATCCGTGTCGCCGAAACGATGCCGCTCGTCACTGTATTCTGGAACTCTTCATCCAAAGGGGCGCCAATGGCTCGAACTTGCTGGCCAACTTCTATTTTACCGACGTTAAGAGGCAAGGGCAGCCCTGCGACCGATCCTGACTTTATCAGGGCGATATCGCGACCCTTATTGACTCTCAAAACCTCGCCCAAAGACTCCGAACCATCTGCCCACCTGATTTTGACATACTTGGCCTGACCGACGACATGCTCGTTTGTTAGGAAATAGCCGTCAGAGGAAATCAAGAAACCGCTCCCATGGCCACTCCCAGAAAGGATCAGCACTGTCGAGCCAACAGCTGTTTGGATATTCCCATCACTTCCACGGCTACCGACCATCGTAAGTAAAGGGAGGTCAATGATAGGCTCGATAGCAACTTTTAGATCAGTAGGTGCACCCACAAGATGATCGTGGAGCTTGTTTGATGCGACAAGAGCCCGGATTCATAGCCCGACCTCGACTGGGGAGGACACATTTAATAGCCTCCAAGACTCAAACTTTAACCAATTTACCCTTAAGCAATTGGTTCACGACTTGCGGATTGGCTTTGCCCTGCATCGCTTTCATTGTTTGCCCAACGAAGAAGCCAAACAGCTTATCCTTGCCGCCCTTATATTGCTCGACCTTGTCTTCATTATTGGCGAGGATTTCGTCAATCGCCGCTTCGATCGCGCCCGTATCGGATACTTGCTTCAGCCCCTCAGCCTCTGCGATTTCAGTCGGGGCGCGGCCCGTTTTCAAAACGATCTCGTAGATCTCTTTCGCTTGGCTCCCCGAAATTTCGCCTGCCTCCTGCATCTGAAGGATGGCAGCTTGCGCTTCGGCGGTGGCATATTCGAGGTTCGCCTCGTCCCCGATGGATTTGATCACGCCCGGCGCGATCGACATCGACCAGTTGGAGACCATTGTCGCGATCTTGGCCTCTGGCTTGCCCAACTGTTTGGCCACTGCACCTAGCAATGTCTCAAAGCGCGCGAAGGTTTCAACCTCTGCGGTCAAAGTCGCGGCATTATAGTCACTCAGCCCCAGCTCGTTGATATAGCGAAGGCGCTTGGCATCGGGCAGTTCGGGCAGCGATGCGCGGCAGTCTTCTAGGAATGCATCCTCAAGATTGATCGGCAGCAGATCAGGATCAGGGAAGTAGCGATAATCATGCGCGTCTTCCTTGCTGCGCATGGTCCGCGTGGTGCCGGTCGCGACATCAAACAGCCGCGTTTCCTGATCAATGGACCCGCCACCCTCGATCACATCGACCTGACGGTTCGCTTCATATTCAATCACAGCCATGACAAAGCGCACGGAGTTGACATTCTTCGTCTCTGTCCGCGTGCCCAGTTCCTCGCCCGGACGCCGCACCGATACGTTCACATCGGCCCGCATCGAGCCTTCTTCCATATTCCCGTCGCATGATCCGACGTAGCGCAAGATCGAACGCAATTTGCGCACATAGGCTCCGGCTTCCGCAGGCGAGCGCATATCGGCCTTGGAGACAATCTCCATCAGCGCCACGCCGCAGCGGTTGAGATCAACGTAAGACATTGTGGGATGCTGATCGTGCATCAGCTTGCCCGCATCCTGCTCGACATGAATGCGCTCGATCCCAATGATCTTTTCTTCGGGGATGCCGCCCTTCTCGTCCTTTTCCAGCAGCAGCTGCCCCTCGCCCACGATGGGGTGGTAAAGCTGGCTGATCTGATAACCTTGTGGCAGATCGGCGTAAAAGTAATTCTTGCGGTCGAAACGCGAGTATTTGTTGATCTCAGCCTCGATCGCCATTCCAGTGCGCACAGCCTGACGGATGCACTCCATATTGGGCACGGGGAGCATTCCGGGCATGGCGGCATCTACAAGCGAAACCTGACTGTTGGGCTCTGCGCCAAAAGTCGTGTCAGCGCCGGAAAAGAGTTTGGACTTCGAAGTGATTTGCGCATGAACTTCAAGGCCGATCACGACCTCCCATTCACCGGTTGCCCCTTGGATGCGGTAGTTACTCATTGTCGTCTGTCCGTTCCGAATTCTTGAACTGCGCCTCGCCATGCTCAGCGGTGCGCGACACAAACATGGCGACGCCGACAACCGCGACAAGCGAGATTAGCAGGATCGCCAGAAAGATCATGCCCACCACTTCTCCGCGCGATGGGTGAAGCCGGCGCGCTCTTCAATCGCAAGCCCTGCGTTCATCACGCCTTGCTCGTCAAAGGCAGGGCCAACCAATTGCAAGCCCAACGGCAATCCTTCCGAATTCACACCGCACGGCACGCTCATCGCAGGCAATCCGGCGAGCGAAGCAGGCACGGCGAAGACATCGTTGAGATACATGCCGATTGGATCATCATCCTTCTCGCCCAGACCAAAGCTGGCCGATGGCGTGGTCGGGGCAAGGATCACATCGCATTGTTCAAACGCTGATGCGAAATCCTGGCTCACCAATGTGCGGATTTTCTGCGCTTGGTTGTAATAGGCGTCATAAAAACCGGCTGACAGCACATAAGTGCCGATCAGAATGCGGCGCTTGACCTCATCACCGAAACCAGCGGCGCGTGTCTCAGCATACATATCCTGTAGGCCCGCGCCATCGGGCAGATCGCGCAGACCATAACGCACGCCGTCATAGCGCGCGAGGTTGGACGACGCCTCAGCCGGAGCGATGATGTAATAGGCAGGCAGCGCGTATTTCGTATGCGGCAGCGAGACATCGACGATCTCTGCGCCCGCATCGCGCAGCATTTCCTTGCCCTTGTCCCAGCTCGCGGCAATCTCTTCGTCCATCCCGTCCATGCGGTATTCGCGCGGAATACCGACTTTCTTGCCGGAAAGGTCAGAGCTAAGCGCCGCTTCCCAATCGGGAACGGGCATGTCGAGCGAGGTTGAATCCTTCGGATCAAATCCCGCCATCGCGCCCAGCATAATCGCGCAATCGGTCACGTCGCGCGCCATTGGCCCTGCTTGATCGAGCGAGCTGGCAAAGGCGACAACGCCCCAGCGGCTGCAACGCCCGTAAGTCGGTTTGACGCCGGTAATGCCGGTGAAGGCCGCAGGCTGGCGGATCGAACCGCCCGTGTCAGTGCCGGTTGCCGCTGGTGCAAGCCGCGCTGCCACAGCGGTTGAGGAACCACCCGATGAACCGCCCGGGCTCATCGGTGTGTTCGAACCATCAGGCCGCCGCCACGGCGAGGTGACATTGCCGAAATAGCTTGTCTCGTTCGATGAACCCATCGCAAATTGGTCAAGGTTGAGCTTGCCCAACATGCCCGCGCCCGCATCCCAAAGATTTTGCGAAACGGTGCTTTCATATTCAGGCGTGAAGCCTTCGAGGATGTGGCTGGCCGCCGTTGTCTGAACGCCCTTGGTGGCGAACAGATCTTTCATCCCAATCGGCACGCCGCCCATTGCGCCCAACTCTTCGCCCTTGGCGCGCTTTGCATCCACTGCGTCCGCTGCTGCAAGAGCCGCATCCGGTGTCGCCACGATAAAGGCATTGAGGTCGCTTGCCGCGGCAACATTGGCGTTGAATCCTTCCGCCACTTCGCGCGCGGAAAAATCACCGGCTTTCACGCCGTCGCGGATCGCCTTGATCCCGAGTTCTGTAAGGTCGCTCATTCGATCACCTTTGGAACGCCGAAAAAGCCGTGTTCGGCCGCTGGCGCATTGGCGAGCACATCGTCACGCTTGTCACCGCCAGTTTTGGGGTCGGCATTGACCTCATCCGCGCGCAAACGCAGCGCGTTGGGAATGACCGCCGTCATCGGCTCGACATTGGAGGTATCAACCTCGCCCAATTGCTCGACCCATTCGAGGATGCCGCTAAGTTCGGGCACCATCCGGTCGAGCTCTTTATCGCTCATCTTGATCCGTGCGAGCGAGGCGATTTTTGCCACAGTCGCTCTATCGATAGACATGTTTCGCTCCTGAGAGGAAGGGGGTGTTTGTTGGTTTTATTGGCCGGGAGGTGGGCCAGGAGGAGGACCTGCTGGACCGCCTTGAGGCGGAGGACCACCGGGGCCACCGGAACCACCCGGACCGCCCTGCTCTTGCATCATCTGCTGCAGCGTGGCGACACGGCGCTGGAAGTCTTCTTCGGAAAGGATATCGACCACTTCAACTTCGAAAACCAGATCGCTGCCCGCAGGGATCGTCACTTCGCCCGTTTGCGGGTTGCGTTGATCTTCATCGCCATAGCCTTGCTCTGAGGGGATATAGAGTTCGTATTTCCCGCCCTTTTGCATTTGCTTCAGACCGGTTTGGAAACCTTCGATCGTTTGCCCCTCTGCAATCGGGAAAGGCGTGCCCTCAGGGATCAGATCGCCCACATCAAACGGCAGAGGCTGACTCTCGTCGAACACCTCGCCATCGGGGAATGAACCCTTGTATTTGATGAAGACCATCTGGCCATCTTGCGGAGTGGGGCCAGAGCCCGCCACCAGCGTTTCCACGCTAAGCGATTTGGGAAGCGCGGCCCATGCAGCGCCTGCGCCGATCAAAATCGCGATCAAAACCCCCAGCCACAATTTGGTGAGCGAACCCTTCGCAATGGGCTGGAGCGGTACGCGGGTAACTTCGGCCATAAGAATGTCCTGTAATTTGAGCATGCCAGAAAAGCGGCGCCCCAAAGCAAAAGGGCGCGGAATTGAACCGCGCCCTGATGGCTTATCCTGTGATTGCGTTCAAGCGTAAAACGCTTGCCGCTGGGGACTTAGCCCTTGATGCCGTCGCGCTCCATCCGCTTACGCTCCATCTTGCGGGCGCGGCGAACAGCAGCAGCCTTTTCACGGGCGCGCTTTTCTGATGGCTTTTCATAGTGACGACGCAGTTTCATTTCGCGATACACACCTTCGCGCTGCAACTTCTTCTTGAGCGCGCGGAGAGCCTGATCGACATTGTTATCGCGAACCATAATCTGCATAAATTCAAACACCTTAAGCGAGAAACACCCCATTGCGGCAAAACCGTTTGACCCCGCATGAGCGCGAGGGAGGAGCGCTTCAAAAATTCAACAAAAAAGGGCCGAATCCACGAAGGATCGGCTCGAACAGGGGCGCAATTAGCGTGAAAGCGGCGATTTGGCAAGGGGCTGCGGGCCAATCAGCACCCTTTGCTCTCTAGCCAGCGCTGCCAAGGCTGACTAAGGACACCGGCATGTCATCGCTCCCTCCTCTTATAGCTACGCTGAATGTCGCCATTGGCGGCGCTGCGGGCGCTGCATTGCGCTATCAAACGGGTCGCTCGATCACCGCTTGGCTGGGTCCGGCGACGGTCGGCGCATTCCCTTGGGCTACGCTGGCAGTCAATGTGATCGGATCGCTTGCGATGGGATTGCTGTTCGGATGGTTGGCGAGAGATGGCGGCACAGGTTCGGAACAAACCCGCCTGCTGATCGGCGTAGGGTTTCTCGGCGGGTTCACAACATTTTCCGCCTTTAGTCTTGAGCTGATGCTGCTGATCGAGCGCGGCCAGTCCATGACCGGTTTGGTCTATGCTGCGCTGTCCGTGCTTGCTGGGCTGATCGCGCTTTATCTGGGCCTTATCATCATGCGGATCGCGGCATGAGCGAGAAACCAGAAATTGGCGAGAACGCAGCCGGCGAAACGCCAGATGGCGACAAGCCAGCCGCTGATAAAAACGTCCGCCAGTTTACCGTCAATGACGATGACAATGGCATCCGGCTCGATCGCTGGTTCAAACGGAACCTGCCGCAGATCGGCTTCGCCACTGTCTCGCGCTGGGCGCGAACCGGCCAGATCCGCGTCGATGGCAAGCGCGCCAAGCCCGAAGATCGCTTGGCAGAAGGACAGGTGCTGCGCGTGCCGCCCGGCGGTGAAAATGCCAAACGCGGCCCCAAGAAGCGCCGCGAGCTGACGCCTGCTGACATCGAACAGGCGCGCGATATGGTGATTGCCGAAACGCCCAGCGCGATTGTGCTCAACAAGCCGCCCGGCCTTGCCACCCAAGGCGGCAGCAAAACCCATCGCCATGTCGACGGTCTGCTCGATGCCTTTGTCGACGATGAAGAAACGCCAAGCCCCGGAATCAGGCCACGCCTCGTCCACCGGCTTGACAAAGATACCTCCGGCGTCCTCTTGATCGCCAAGACACCGGGAAGCGCGGCTGCCTATTCCAAGCGTTTTGCCGGACGCAGTGCGCGCAAAGTCTATTGGGCACTGATCGTCGGCGTCCCTGAAGTTTTCGAAGGCACGATCGACGCACCGCTCGCCAAACAACCGGGCACGGGCGGCGAAAAAATGCATGTCGACGAGGAAGAGGGACAGCCCGCCAAGACCCGCTACCGCGTGGTTGAACGCGCCGGACACAGCGCGGCATGGGTTGAGCTTGAACCGCTAACGGGCCGCACCCACCAATTGCGCGTGCATATGGCTGCCATCGGGCATCCGATTGTGGGTGACGGGAAATATGGCGGGCAGGACGCGTTTCTCACCGGCTCTGTCAGCCGCAAGATGCACCTTCATGCGCGCCGTCTGGTGATTTCCCAACCTGCGGTGAAGGGCAAAGCCGTGCCCAAGCTCGATGTTACCGCCGATCTGCCCGAACATTTCGCGCAATCCATGGCGCATCTGGGTTTTGAGGAGGGCGAGAGCGATGCCGAACCGCTGATCATTGCGCCGCCTGAAAAGACCCGTCTGGAAAAGAAGCAGGCCGCACGCAAACACGCCAAGCAATATCGCAAGGATCGGCGCGGCGAGCGGCGCACACGCACGGCGGGCACGCGCGGCAATACCGGCGGTGATCCGGTCGGCAGGCGCAAGAAGCCCAAGAAACGCTCGGGCAAGCCCAATGGCAAACCGGCTGGCCCCAACAAGCGTAGAGGGAAATAGACGCGGCCTATGAGCAAGCTTGCTGTCTTTGATTGCGACGGGACTTTGGTCGATGGCCAAGCCGATATTTGCGATGTGATGGAGCAAGCCTTTGCAGCGCTGGATGTGCCCTCGCCCGGCCGCAATGATATCCGCCGGATCGTGGGCCTCAGCCTGCCGGTGGCGATCCGCCAATTGTCACCCGATTTGGGCGAGGATGATGTCCCGCGCGTGGTCGAAGCCTATAAAGACGCCTATTTCGCGCGCCGTCAGCAAGGATTGCTGAGCGAGCCGCTTTATCCCGGCATGGGCGAACTTCTTGCCCGTTTGCATAATGATGGTTGGCAACTCGCCGTGGCGACAGGAAAATCGGATCGCGGGCTGAACTCTGTCCTGGCCCATCACGACCTGACCGACCTCTTCGTCTCTCTCCAGACCGCTGATCGCCATCCTTCCAAGCCCCATCCCGCTATGCTTGAGGCAGCTTTGTTCGAAGCTGGCGTCGAGCCTGCAGATGCGGTCATGATTGGCGACACGACTTTTGACATCATCATGGCAAACGAAGCCCGCGTCCATCCGATCGGCGTGGATTGGGGCTATCACGAACCCGAAGAGCTGACCCAGGCAGGCGCACGCGTGGTGGCCAAAGACATGGCAGCGCTCGGCCAATATTTGGATGCATTGGCATGAGTGAAGAACCCAACCTGCTCGATGATCCGGTCGCGCTGCGCCGTCATCTGATCGCTAGCGCACTCCGCTTTGCGATGGTCGGCGTGGTTATGGTCGGCATTGCCATCACCTATGGCCGGATTGCACAGCCCGCATGGATCGGCATTCCGCTCGCCCTTGGCGGCATGGTTGGCTTTTTCTACGGCCCCAAATGGATCGGCAAGAATTGGCGCAGCGAAAAGCCCGAGGATGAGAAGCGGTGAAGCGTTTCTACAAAACGGTCGAAATTATCGAGGCCGCAGATACATGGCAGATAACGCTAGATGACCGGGCAATAAAGACGCAAGGCGGCAGGCCGCAGCTGGTTCCAAGCAAAGCGCTTGCCGATGCGATGGCCAAGGAATGGTCGGATCAGGGCGAGGAGCTCGACACCTCCGCCTTCGCCTTTCGCGACCTCACCGACTATGCACTCGACAAAATCGCGCCCGACCCCAGCGCCATTATCGACACGCTGGTCCAATATGCTGAGACCGATACGCTGTGCTATCGCGCAGAACCGGATGAAGCGCTGTTTGCCCGCCAGCAAGAGGTTTGGGAGCCGATCCTCAAAGCCGTGGAAGCGCGCGATGACGTAATCTTCACCCGCGTTTCAGGGATCATGCATCAGGCCCAGCCCGACGCAACGCTCAGCACGCTGCGCAATACCTTGGGCGCGCTTGACCCGTTCGCGCTCGCCGGGCTGCAAACCTTGGCCTCTTTGGCGACAAGTTTCTGCATCGGGATGGAGGCGCTGCAATCAGGCGCTGATCCTGAAAGCCTTTGGAACGCGGCCAATCTGGAAGAGCTTTGGCAGGAAGAGCTATGGGGCACTGACCCTGAAGCAGAAGAACGCCGCAATGCTCGCAAGGGCGACTTTATGCGCGCCTTTGCATGGGTCGAGCTGGCGCGCGGGAGCGAAAAAGCAGCCTAGCTACCTTGTGCCTCGACCCAATCGGATACTTGCCGGGCAATGTCATTCGCTGCCGTATTGAGCGCTGGCCCTACGGATCCAGCCTCGGGCAAAATGCCATCCACGCGCGCTTCGAAACGGCGCGTCGCCAGCTTGTCTTCGCCCGTCCGCAGCACAGCATCATATTGCAGAACCACGCTGGATTGCGCGACATTATAGCCAAATTCGCGCAAACTTCCGCTCAAGCTACTGCCCGCTGCGACGCCAACCGCATCGCTATCAATTACCGTGCGGCCCGTGCGCGCGCGGATCGTTTCGGCCATCAAACGGCGGAAGAGGCGCGCAGGTTTCTCAACCCAAACCGCCTCTTGCAAATAGGCAAGCGAGGTATCGCTGACCCGCACCGGAACGCGCAAAACGTCAATCTCTGCTGGAACTTCAGGCTCACGCACCACCAGTGTCCGCGCCGCCGTGACCGAGCGCGTCTCGCCAACAGGGGCGGACAGATCAGGGGTGAGTTTGAGCAGGCTGGTCGGCGGCTCTGCCCCGCCCAAGCTTACACAGCCAGAAGCAAGACCTAAGCTGGCCAGCGCCAATGTCAGCCGCGCGGCGCGAAATTTTGGCATCGCAATCATCCTCATGGCTCGTAATCCGGCAAAGTTTGCCCTTCGACAAAGGCGCCCAGCCCCTGCGTCTCGAGCTGTTCTGTTACCTTGCGCAGCGCCTTGCTCGTCTCGCGCAGATCGGCAAGCGTTGCATCGGCGGCTGGCAAAGTCTCTTCGGTAAGCTGGCGCGCAGCAGGCCGCGTGTCTTCCAACGTTGCGCTAAGCGAAGCCGCTGCCGTATTGGCCGATGCAAGCGTTCCGCGCAGTTCGGATGCCAGCGACTGACCTTCATTGTTCACCAGCTGATCGGTCGATCCCATCACTTTTTCAAACGCATCCAGCGCCTGGCCCGCCTCCACCAAAGTAACCTCAAGCTCGGTCAACGTGCTTTGCAATTGGGGCGAGGCCGCTGCGAGGTTTTCCGTCATCGCATTGGTGTTGCGCAAAATACCGCTGATTTGGTTCTGGTTGTTGTCATCGAGCACTTGCGTCAAACGCTCGGTCAAAGTCGCCAGCCGTTCGAGCAGCAAGGGCGCATTGGAGACAATCTCACCAAAACCACCGCGCCCTGGCGGGATGACCGGGCGCCCCTCTGGACAAGCCGTGGTGTCGCAAGAGATGGGCGGGGCATTCTTAACCGCGCCATCGAGCAGGATGGTCGAAACGCCGGTAAAACTCGCCTGCACGGTTGCAGTTGTGCCGACCAGTACGGGCACTTCCTCGTCTATGCTGATGCGCACGCGAACGAATTCAGGGTCCTTCTTCCACAGGCTGATTTGCTGGACTTGCCCAGCCGGAACGCCCGAGAAGGAGACTTGGCTGCCGCGCGCCAGCCCATCGACCGATTGTTTGAAGAGGATGTCATATTCGTTCTGGGTGCCCTGCCCCAGCCGCGCCAGCCACACCACAAATGCAGCCAGCGCCGCCAGCAAGACCAGCGTCACAATGCCAACCCAAACGTGATTTGCGCGCGTTTCCATCGGCTGCCTTAATCCCTTTTCTTGCCCGTCTTGTCCATGCTCTTGCCCATCTTAACCACCAGCTCTGGCTTGGCTGGCCTGTGCAGCGCGCCCTCTTGGCCCGTTGAAATATTCGTCAATCCAAGGATGATCGGTTTCAAGCAGCTCGGGGATTGTGCCCACTGCGATCACCTGCCGGTCGGCGAGGACGGCCACGCGGTCGCAGATTTCATAGAGCGTATCGAGATCGTGGGTGATGAGAAACACGGTGAGGCCCAGCGTTTCTTTCAACTCGCGGGTGAGACGATCAAAGGCTGCGGCACCAATCGGATCGAGGCCAGCGGTTGGCTCATCCAGAAACAACAGTTCAGGGTCAAGCGCCAGCGCGCGCGCCAAGCCGGCACGTTTGCGCATCCCGCCCGAAAGCTCTGAAGGGAATTTGCTGCATGCCTCTTCGGGAAGGCCAGAGAGGATCACCTTGTAGCGGGCAATCTCTTCGCGCATGCGGGTCGACATTTCGGGATAGAATTGGCGCAAGGGCACTTCGACATTTTCGCCCACGGTGAGGGTCGAAAACAATGCGCCGCCTTGGAAAAGCACGCCCCAGCGATTGCGCACGCCGATCTCTTCATCAGGCCGCGCGTCAGTGATCGAGCGACCGAAGACTTCGATGTCGCCAGCTGATGGCGTTTGCAGCCCGATGATCGAGCGCATCAGCACCGATTTCCCCGTGCCAGAGCCGCCGACAACGCCCAGAATCTCGCCGCGATTGACCTCTAGCGAGAGATCTTCATGCACTTTCTGCTCGCCGAAACAGTTCTCCAATCCGCGCACAACGATCGGATAGTCGCCGCGAAAGCGTTCATGTTCGCGCGGTTCGCGCTGGCGCGGGTTCTGGTCGAGCATCTGGTCAACCAGCGCATCAACGGCGGTCTTGTTCTCGCTCATCCTTAGCCCCACCCGATTTCGGTAAAGAAGACCGCGAAGAAAGCGTCGAGAACGATGACTGCAAAGATCGCCGAGACCACTGCCAAAGTGGTACGTTTGCCAACCTCTTCGGAATTTCCGCGTACTTGCATGCCGTGATAACAGCCGGCCAATCCAACGATCAGACCAAAGACCGGAGCCTTGATCAGGCCAACCCACAGATCAAAGGTTGGCACCACTTCTTTCACCCGCTCAAGGAATGTCCAAAACGGTATGCCCAGCAGCATATCGCCCACCACTGCGCCGCCGATAATCGCCAACACCGAAGCGTAAAAGCCCAAGAGCGGCATCATGATGACGGCGGCGAGAATGCGCGGGATGACCAGCGCCTCTGTCGGGGAAATGCCGATGGTGCGCATCGCGTCCACTTCTTCGGTTAGCTTCATCGTGCCGATCTGCGCGGCAAAGGCGCTTCCCGAACGGCCCGCAACCATGATGGCGGTCATCAGCACGCCAAGCTCGCGCAAGGTTATCCGCCCGACCAGATTGATCGTGAGTGTCTCTGCCCCGAACTGAGCCAACTGCACTGCGCCTTGCTGCGCAATAACAATGCCGATTAGGAAACTCATCAGGCCGATAATGGGGAGCGCATCCACGCCCACAAGCTCGATCTGATGGACCAAGGCGCGCATCCGAAACCGGCTGGGATGGCGGATGATCGAGCCGAAGCTCGTCAGGATTTGGCCAAGAAAGCCGACGACATTGAGCACGCCGACGCAGCCCACCATCACCCAGCTGCCCAAATCCTGCGGTACGCGCAGCCAGATTGGCCGTTCGCGCGGGACCATATCGGCCTCGTTACCCGAATCCTTGACCGCGTTAATCAGACGTTGTGCGCGCTCGCTCGCGCCGCAGATTTGCGCATCGTGCTGCTCTGCGATCCGGCAGGCGACCCATGCGCCGACCGTGTCAATCTCGCTGACTTGGGAAAGGTCGATGGTTCCCACCGCGCCATCAATCGCGCGCAATGCGTCATCCACTTGGGCAATGGTCGAGACCAGATAGGGGCCGGACAAGGCGAGAACCGCATTCCCTCCCTCTCCATCCTGAATGGCAAAATCGGCCGCCTCGCTCATGGTTTTGAGGATATGCGGGCAAACGGATATGTAAACAAGCGTCAGCGTGCAATTTGTGCCCATTGGCGGCGCAATGAAGCGTTGCGCGCGCATGGCGGCGGTGGCATGTGTTTGGCGAAATTTGGCAACGCCACATGTTCCCTCCACCCTCCCACTCGGAGCCTAACGGACGCTAATCCGGGCGGAAGAGCAGAAGGAGTGGGCGGCTAGGCACACGAGAAAACCCATTCAATGACACGCGAATTATCAACCACATTTGATCCCGCCCCAATCGAGGCGAAATGGTATTCCCATTGGGAAGAAAACGGCCTGTTCAGGCCTAAACGCCCGAATGCGGAACCCTATACGATTGTGAATCCGCCGCCGAACGTGACCGGTTCGCTGCATATCGGCCACGCGCTCGACAACACGCTGCAAGACATCGTGATCCGCTATGAACGGCTGCGCGGCAAGGACGCCTTGTGGGTAGTCGGCACCGATCATGCTGGCATTGCGACACAAATGGTGGTCGAGCGCCAGCTTGAGGAACGCCAGGACAAGCGCACTAACTACTCACGCGAAGATTTCGTCGAGAAAGTGTGGGAATGGAAGGCGGAATCCGGCGGCCAGATCACCAAGCAATTGCGCCGTCTTGGCTGTTCGATGGATTGGTCGCGCGAACAGTTCACGATGGACGAGCATTTCACCAATGCTGTGCTCAAAACCTTCGTTGATCTCTACAATGACGATCTGATTTATCGCGACAAAAGGTTGGTGAACTGGGACCCCAAGCTCAAGACCGCAATTTCCGATCTTGAGGTGGAAACGCAGAATATTCCCGGCCATTTCT
>CALLIO010000183.1 GCA_938009055.1 uncultured Altererythrobacter sp. | reverse complement strand
TGATACGTCAAAATGCCGCTGCAGCCTGCCCGCTTGAAGCTCATCAAAGTTTCCAGCACTAGCGCATCACGCTCGCCAGCCCCAGCAGCTACGGCCGCTTCAATCATCGCATATTCGCCGCTGACTTGGTAAGCGAAGACCGGCACATCGAAAGCTGCGCGAACATCGCGGACAATGTCGAGATAGGGCAAGCCAGGTTTGACCATCACACTGTCTGCGCCTTCGGCCAAGTCCAGCTTAACTTCGCGCAAAGCTTCCGCTGCATTGGCTGGGTCCATTTGGTATGTCTTCTTGTCGCCTTTGAGCAATCCGCCGCTGCCCACTGCATCGCGGAACGGCCCGTAAAAGGCACTGGCGTATTTCGCGGCATAGCTCATGATCTGAACATTGTGATGGCCGCCCATTTCCAGCGCCAATCGGATCGCGCCAACGCGGCCATCCATCATATCGGACGGGGCAATAATATCCGCTCCAGCTTCTGCCTGATTGATGGCTTGATCGACGAGCATTGCGACCGTTTCATCATTAGCGACATAGCCATTGGCATCCAGCAATCCATCCTGCCCATGCGCAGTGTAAGGATCGAGTGCAACGTCAGTCAGCACGCCAATGCCATCGCCGCATTCTTGCCTGATCGCGCGGATTGCGCGGCACATCAGATTGTCAGGATTGAGTGCTTCTTCGCCATTATCGCTGCGCTTGTCGGCTGGCGTATTGGGAAAGAGCGCAAGAACGGGAATGCCCAGCTCCATCGCTTCCTTGGCGCGGGCAACAATCCCATCGATTGACCAGCGCGATACGCCTGGAAGTGTGGCAATGGGCTCTTCTATGCCTTCACCTTCCGTCACGAACAATGGCCAGATCAAATCGGCTGGCGTGAGGATAGTTTCGCGATGAAGCGCGCGGCTCCACGAAGTTGCGCGTGTTCGCCGCATTCGAAGATTGGGGTAAGAACCAGTCATAGCGGGCCAAGTGTTGCCGCAATTCTTGGCAGTTTGAAAGCCTATTCAGCTGCAGGCGCAGCGCTGCCTTCAGCAGTCGGCGTTGCACTGATCTTCTCAATCTCGCGCTTGGGCTCGTCAACTTCAGCTGTTTTCGGCACAAGATCTTCCAAAGCAGCGCCTGCTTCGACTTGCTTCAATCGCTTCAAAGCTGCGCGGAAATTGGCAAGCTCGCCGCCTGACAATTGCGCGCGCGTGACATAGCGAACGCTGGCTGGATTCACGGCGCGGCCACCCCGATACATTTCATAATGCAAATGCGGCCCAGTCGACAGGCCCGTTGAGCCAACATAGCCAATCACTTGGCCGCGGCGAACGCTTTGACCGCGGCTCACTGCCATCCGGCTCATGTGGCAATAGCGTGTCTGCAATCCGCCGCCATGATCAAGCCGCACAGCAATGCCGCAGCCGCCCATGCGCCCTGCGCCAGTTACTCGGCCAGACGTAGGCGCAACAATTGGCGTACCATGCCGCGCGCGATAATCCTGGCCGGAATGCATCCGGCGATAACCAAGGATTGGGTGGCGGCGCATTCCAAAGCGCGAAGAAATCGGCCCGGGCACTGGTGCAAGCAATCCATTGCGCTGCTCGCCAACGCCCGATGCTTCGTAAAAACGTCCATCCTTGCCCCAACGCATCAATTGCGTCTTGGGCTGTCCGCCGCGATCAATCCCAGCATAGAGCAAACGCCCTGCTTGGCGCTCGCCCGTGGCAGCGCGGCGGTAAGAGAGGATCATGTCAAATTCGTCTGTCTCGCGAACGGCGCGATCCAAATCAAGCTGACTATCCAGTGCTTTGATATAGGCCTGAACTGCACTCGAAGGAGCGCCACCTGCGCGCGCAGAACGGTACAGGCTAGAGCCAACCTTGCCGCGAATGCGCAGTGGAGTGTCATCAACGCGGATCGGATTGCGTTTGATCGCCAAATTGCCGCGATCATCGCGCAAGACTTCCAACTCCAGATCAAATTTCGCACGGAAGCGCAAAGTATCCAGCGGGCGCGGTTCATTGCGCGAAATCCGCCGTCCCAGCACGAGATCGACTTGAGTGCCCGATTCAATTTCAGACAAAGACAGGGCATTGCCAATAAGCGAAGCAACGCGGCTTGCGTCCGAAGAGCCAACGCCCGCGCGCTGCAACATGCGCGAAAAGCTGTCCCCCTTGGCGAGCGTTGCCACCATGGCAATTTCTGGGCGTTCAGGAGCATTCTTCAAAGGAATAACAGAAGCCGCTGCACTCATCCGGCGGCCACTGTCCGCGCCAAGCCCCAATGGGGTAATCATCTGGCTGCGCAATTCATCTTGCACGTCCTGACTGGCGGGCATGGATGGGCGCGCTTCAAGCGGAGCAAAGCTAGGCCAAAACAGAATGGCGAGGAAAGCAAGCGCCAGCATCGTCGCCAGCCCTCTGAACCAACGCATACTGCCAATATCTTGAGCGAGATCAGGCGCAAGATCCACTTGCGCGAAAGCATCGGACATTTCAGCGCGCCAAGTGTCATAGCGATCGCGCAAACTGCCCTTACGATCCAGCCGTAAGTTTTTGGAGCGGGCCGATGACGGATCGGGCGCAGCATCAAGGGTGTCGAGGTCGTCATGCGCCTCGGCTTTGTCCCTGGAAATATCATGCGAGCGATCCAAATGGAGTCTCCGCTTTCGTAATTTGTCCCGGCTTGAGCTGGCTATCCAGCTCAGTAGTCTTACCGGGTTTCCTTGCCTAAAAATGTGTGAGCGAACAAAGTAAACAGCCGGTTAATCCCCCGCCATAATCGCCCGCGTGTTCATCCACGCTTGATGGCCGAAGTGTGCATGGAATGCCGCCAGTGCGCATTTCCGGTCAGCCAAGCGTTGCTGGCAGCGCAGCGGACTGGCACAATGGCGCCACAGCCAATCGCATAGAGAGCCGTTCAGCAGCTTCGATGGAACAAGCAGCAGTCAAGGCAGTCCTCGGGCCAACCAATACGGGGAAAACGCATCTCGCGATTGAGCGTATGTGCGGCCATTCCTCTGGCATGATTGGCTTTCCACTGCGATTGCTAGCGCGCGAAGTTTATGATCGAGTGCGCGCGATCAAGGGCGATGCGTCCGTTGCCTTGATTACGGGCGAAGAGCGGATTGAGCCGCCTGAAGCACGCTATTTCTGCTGCACGGCAGAAGCGATGGACCGGCTTGGGGCTGGAAAGAATGGGCGCCACGCCTTCGTTGCGCTCGATGAAGCGCAATTGGCGGCTGATCCTGAACGCGGGCATATCTTCACAGATCGATTGCTGCATGCGCGCGGGCGGGAAGAGACAATGCTGCTGGGTTCAGCAACGCTTGAGCCCATGGCGAAAGCTCTGATTCCCGGCGTTGAGCTGATTGAGCGCCCTCGCTTTTCTACATTGAGCCATGCTGGTTCTTGCAAATTGTCGCGCCTGCCACCGCGCAGTGCAATCGTCGCTTTCTCATCCGAGCAAGTTTACGCAATGGCTGAAATGCTTCGCCGGTTCAGAGGCGGCGCAGCTGTCGTTATGGGCGCGCTTTCGCCTGAAACCCGCAACAAGCAAGTCGAGCTCTTCCAAAATGGCGAAGTGGATTACATCGTTGCAACTGATGCGATTGGGATGGGTCTTAATCTCGATCTGCATCATGTTGCTTTTGCAGCCCTCACCAAATTCGATGGCAAGCGCAAACGGCGATTAACGCCAGCGGAAATGGCGCAAATTGCAGGGCGCGCAGGGCGCCATCAGCGCGATGGCACGTTTGGAACTTTGTCGAACACGGGCACAGGTGGCCGCGGGAATTTCGGTGCAGCGCCGGAATTCACTGAAGAAGAAATCTACGCCATTGAAGAGCATAAATTTGCGCCGATCACACGGCTGTTCTGGCGCGAGGCTGAGCCGCGTTTTGATAGCGTTTCAACCTTGATCGGCGATTTGGAAAGCAATCCTAAGCCAAGCCAATTGCGCCGCGCGCCTGAAGCGATTGATTTGTCCGTGCTGAAATTGCTGGCCGAAAATCCGAAAATGTCTTCAATGACCGGCGCCGGTACAGTCCGCCGGTTCTGGGAAGCTTGCTCACTCCCAGACTTTCGCCAAGTGGGCGCAGACACACATGCGCGCTTTGTAATGCGGCTGTGGCAGGATTTATCCGATGGTTATCTGGGTGCAGATTTTGTTGCGGCGCGGATTGCGCAATTGGATCAAATGCAAGGCGATATCGACACGCTGCAAGGCAGGATAGCTTCGATCCGATCTTGGGCCTATATATGCCAGCGGCCCGATTGGGTGCTTGCCCGCGATGAAATGGCCGCTAGAGCCCGCGCTGTTGAAGCCAAATTGTCCGATGCGTTGCATGCGCGTTTGACTGAGCGTTTTGTGAACCGAAGGACGACGATACTGATGAAATCTCTGGGCGAAGATGGTGCCGCATTGCCAGTAAAGCTGGAAACAGATGGCCGGCTGACTGTCGAAGGCGAAGCGATTGGCTCGCTCCAAGGGTTTCGCTTTGTCGTCGATCCCAATGCCGCTGTCACTGATCGCAAGATGCTGCTCGCAGCAGGCGAGAAGGCATTGCCAGCCATTCTGGCTGAGCGCGCTGCGCATTTAATGTCTGAAGGGCAAGAAGCCATCCTGCTCGAGCAAGGCGAAATTCGCTGGGACGACACGACGATTGCGACGGTTGAAATGCCGGAGGATTTTGCAACGCCGCGGATCATCCTCTCGCGCGATGTCAGTCTGTTGCCGGAGGGGCCACGCAAGCTGTTGGAAGATGGATTGCAAGTGTGGCTGACTGGCCAATTGACGCCATTGGAACCACTCAAAGCTTTGGCGGCGGCTGCGCGCGATCCTGAAGCCAGCAGCGAAGCACGCGCACTTCTCCATACGCTGATTGCCGGGCACGGTGTCGTCAGCCGCGAGGAAGCGGGCTTGCAGCATTTGCCCAAGGAAACGCGTCCCTTCCTGCGGCGTCTTGGCGTTACATTCGGCGCGCTTGACGTCTTCACGCCAGCCTTGCTCAAGCCTGCGCCGCGCCAATTGCTCCATGCTTTGGGTGTCGACAAACGCGCCTTGCAAAGCGCCATGCTGCCCTTCGTCTCTGAAGCGCAAATGAAGATTGGCCCCTTGCCTGCGGGTTATCGCCGCGCCGGTGAACAAGCCATCCGCGTTGACCTGGCTGAGAAGATATTGCGCGCTGCTTTTGATGCCCGGGCCAAGGCTGATGGCAAATTATTCCGTATTTCCTTGGCGCTTGGCATTTCCATTGGTCTGGAGGAAGCTAATTTGATCCGCTTGCTGCAAAGCGCTGGCTTCAAATTGCAGCGCGCGCCAGCTTTGGCGGAAACTGCATTCGGCCCGCCTCAACCAGACACATGGAATTGGCGGCCCCGACGACCGAATGAGCAAAAACGCCGCAAGCGCCCCGCTAAGGGCGCGAAAGGTGCGCGGAACGATGGCGGCAAAAACGCTAAGCCGTCACATAAAAATGCAAAAGGGGGCAAGCGCCCCCAACGCACAGGCGGGCACAAAGGGAAGCGCAAAGTGGATCACGGGCCAGCCAGAGCGCCCGGGGCATTTGATGCATTGAAGGATCTGATTTCATAATGCGGCCGGTTCGCGCATGAGAATTGACCGGCTGCTGGTCTATTTGCGCTTCGCGCGAACGCGCAGCAAAGCGCTGGAGCTGATCGAAGCAAGCCGCATGCGGATCAATGGCGAGCATGTCCTGCGATCGAGCATGGAAACCAAAGCCGGCGATGTACTGACCTTTGCGCAAGGAAATCAAATCAGGATCATAGAAATTCTTGAGCTTCCCAAGCGCCGAAACTCAGCCGAAAAAGCGCGCTCTCATTATCGTGAGCTTGACCGCAGCGGCGAAACCGCCATAGCAAGTTCAAACACAAGCGAATACAAAGAGGATCCCGCTCCATGACATATGTCGTCACTGAAGCCTGTATCAAATGCAAATACACTGATTGCGTCGAAGTGTGTCCAGTGGACTGCTTCTATGAAGGCGAGAATATGCTCGTCATCAATCCATCAGAATGCATTGATTGCGGCGTGTGCGAGCCGGAATGCCCCGCTGAAGCGATTTTGCCGGATACGGAAGACGGGCTTGAGAAAATGCTTGAGCTGAACACCAAGCTTTCTGCTGAATGGCCGAATATCACTTCGCAAAAAGAACCGCCCGCTGATGCAGACGATTTCAAAGGCGTCGAAGGCAAGTTCGAGAAGTTCTTTACCGAAGCGCCCGGCGAAGGCGACTAAGCTTCTTCTATGAAAGCGAGCGCTGTTTCAGCGCTGCCCTACCTATTGAAAATTTGGCCGACTGAGCGCCTGAAGGCGCTTTGCTATGCATGATTCGCAATTTTGTTGCGAATCTGTTATCATATGCAACAATCATGCGAGTCTGCCCCTCGCATGCGGACAAAATTGAAAGGCGCGGACCATTCGTGACAAATTGTTGGTGCTGCCTGCACTCGCCCTGGTGAGCGCGGAACAGACCGCTTGTCGCAGATTTTCACCGCCGCGTTAAGAAAGGATATTTCATGGCAAGCAAGGCACCTGCCTTTGTCGTTGGCGACTATGTTGTTTACCCCAAGCACGGGGTTGGCCGTGTGATCGAACTTCAGAATGAAGAGATCGCTGGCATGGAGCTTGAGCTCTACGTGCTGCGTTTTGAAAAAGAGCGCATGACCTTGCGGGTTCCCACCAACAAAGTGGAATCGATCGGCATGCGCAAATTGAGCTCGGACAAGACGCTGAAAGAAGCGATGTCCACGCTCAAAGGCAAGCCCAAGGTCAAGCGCACCATGTGGTCGCGCCGCGCGCAGGAATATGAAGCGAAGATCAATTCAGGCGAAATCGTTTTGATTGCCGAAGTGACTCGCGATTTGTTCCGCCCTGACGATCAGCCCGAGCAAAGCTATTCTGAACGCCAGATCTTCGAAGCGGCTTCCAGCCGCCTGGCGCGCGAATTGGCTGCAATGGAAGAAACGGATGAGCCAACAGCGCTTGAGAAAATCCTTGATGTGCTGCGCGAACACGCTCCTCAGTATTACGACAATCCCGAGGAGGACAGCTGAAGTTTAGCTGACGGGGCCAGCCCAACTCCCCCTCCCAACCACCCGATTACAACCCGGATACGGTATCGGGTGGCTGGGCGGGGGAGCGGGCCGGTGCCGCCACCGACAAGTTCGACGAACCGTCCAGCTGACACGACAAGGGCTGCCCAATTGGGCGGCCCTTTTCATTTGCTCCGTTGAAATCGCCCACTTGCTGTATTATATCGGCAACACGGCTTTCAAGGAGAGAATGATGCTCGACAAATTACTCAAAGCAGTTGTGCCCGTTGCAGGCATTGCCATGGCAACGGCTCTGTCCGGCTGCGATGCCAATATCAACATCAATGGCGAGAAGGGCGTTCCGCTTTCCGAATTGGATATGAGCGGCGATGCCCCCACTGCGCTTGCGCTGGCTGGCCCAGACAAAGTCGTCATCAAAACTGGCAAATCGCTCAAGATCAATGTCGAAGGCGATGATGAAGTGATCGACAAATTGCGCTTCACCAATTCGGACGGAACCCTGGGCGTAATGCGCGAAGGCGGCGATTGGAGCAGCAATGGCTCGGCGATTGTCAATGTCACCATGCCTGCCCCTCAATCGCTGACTATTGCCGGTTCCGGATCGATTGACGCAGCCGCGCTGGAAGGCGATGCTAAAGCCAATTTGCTGGGTTCAGGATCGCTCGCAGTGAAAAAGATCAAAGCCGGCAAGCTTGACCTCAATATCGCTGCATCAGGCAGTATGGAAGGCGCTGGCACAGCGGAGACTCTTGAGCTCAATGTGATGGGTTCAGGTGGCGCAGAGATGTCAGACCTCAAAGTCGACGAAGCTGAAATCAATGTGATGGGTTCTGGCTCCGCTGCTTTTGCCTCGGATGGCAAAGTCAAAGCCAGCATTATGGGTTCAGGCAGTGTCCGCGTGATTGGCCGGGCAGATTGCGAAGTGTCTTCCATGGGATCAGGTTCATTAAAATGCGAAGCGGGCGCTGAAACCACAGCCAAGAAGACAACCAAAAAGCAAACAGCTGTGAAGAAAAAGCAGACAAAGAAGCGTAAGGGATAACAGCTCGTCGCACATTCATCGAATTGACATCGCTTTTGCTATAAGGCCGCGCGTGAGAAGGAGAATTCCCATGCGCGGCCTTGCATTATCAGCCATTGCTCTAAGCTCATTGGCCCTTGGCGGCTGTGTCAGCACTGTGACCAGCATTGCCAAAGCCCCGTTCCAAGTGGCGGGCAAAGCTGTGGATGTGGCGACCACCAGCCAATC
>CALLIO010000182.1 GCA_938009055.1 uncultured Altererythrobacter sp. | reverse complement strand
CGAGGGGTGAGTTCGCCAAAGTCGCCCAACGCTTTTCTGACGTACCAGTTGGTCTCATCGTCATAGATGCGCGCAATCCAAGTTCCCGCGCCATCTTGTTTGGATGGCCTGAATCCCAGAAAGCAACCCGCCCTCAGCCTTTGCCAGTGAGGTTCGTTGCCTGGACGGGGCTTGAGTTTCTCCCGCGCGCTTACCCTGCTTAAGTCCATTTCGCCCTCAATCGCCCCGCGTATGAAATACGTATGAAAAACTAAGTGCGACGATCTTGGACGCGGATAGACAGTAAGGCAACCTTTTCAGGAGTTTAATTTTCCAGTGTTTTCCAGAATTGTCTGGATAGTCCGCCCTCCGAAGGCAGAGGCGAGAGGTTCGAATCCTCTCGGGTGCGCCAATTTACGCAGTGCGCGACGTTTTGCTTGGCCACTTGCCCCTACCGTTCGCCTCTCAGGTCCCTGCTTACGTGTCCTTAAGGTTTGGAATTTAAGGGAAAACCCTCATGCCCTTTGGGGGCTAACAGGGAAGTGCATTCTGCCATCCATGCTGCCCAGCAAGGCGGATAAGACCGTCATGGACATTTATCGTCCAATGATCCGCGCCTATCTGACGGTGGCGGCCAGCTATTATTGCCTGATGACCGTCACGCATTTCTTCTATTTCAGCGGGATGGATTTGCTGGCCATGGCGGGTGTTGCAATCCTCGCCACATTGGTCGGCGCAAGCGGCGCTTATGAGCTGCGCAATCCAATTTCGATGGTGCGGCTTGAAAAGTTGCTGGTCTCGATGAATTTACTGATGGTCGCCAATGTGGTGGTCGCGCTGGAATTGCAGTTCAGCGAGATCAAGCTCGTCTATTTCGTCATTATGGCAATGGTGTTTGCATTGGCCAGCGCCAGTTTCCGCCAATCCATGCTGTCGATCGCGATTTGTATCGCAGCCATGCTGACCTTTGCCCCAAGGCTGAGCGAAGGCGCCTTGGCTGTATATTTGTTCCTCGTCTTTGCCGCTGCTTTGGCTTCGCTGTCCGTCACTTATTTCTTGCGCCGCGCGATCATGAAAATCGCTGATGCCAAGGTCGACACGGAAGAGCGGCTGGAAGAAGCCAAGATCGTTAGCGATACCTTGCGCGAGCGGTCCTTGTCCGACAGCTTAACCTCGCTGCCCAACCGCCGCGCGTTCTTTGAACGCATCCGCCAAGCGAAGGCGGATGATAATGGCGAGAAGGCGATCTGGTTGGTGCTGATTGATCTCGACGGGTTCAAGGCTGTCAACGATATTCATGGCCATATGGTGGGCGATATATTGCTGCAATCGGTCGCGGCGCGATTGACGGCCTATCGCAGCGATGATGTTCATATCAGCCGGATGGGGGGCGATGAGTTTAATATGCTGGTGCTTAATACGCTGGATGAAAGCGCGATGGGCCACTGGTGCAAAGAAGTGCTGCAGGCTTTGGCGCTGCCCTATTCAATCGAAGGGCGCGCGGTACGGGTCTCAGGCTCGATCGGGATCAAGCGCGTGGATTTGGCGAAAGAAATGCGCTCGCAAATCAATCAAGCCGATTTTGCCCTGATGACGGCCAAGAACAGGGGCAAGAACCGAGCCGTTATGTTCGGTGATGACCATGCCAAGCAAGCCGCTGAACGCTACGAAATTGAACAAGCGTTGCGGCTGGCTGATCTCGATACAGAACTGGAATTGCTGTTCCAGCCGCAGGTCGATTTGGAAAGCAATACGATCGTTCGTGTTGAAGCTTTGGTGCGCTGGACCAGCACAACGGTTGGCATGATCGAGCCCAGCAAATTCATCCGTATTGCCGAGGAAAGCGGTTTGATCGCAGGGGTGACTTTGGCAGTTGTCGAGAAGGCCTTTACCAAGCTTGCCTCATGGGCGCATCCCGTGCCGATCTCGATCAATCTGTCGAGCCATGATCTGATTACTGACATGATTATCGACGAGATCATCGCGCAGGCAAAAGCGTACAGAATCGACGCTGCAATGATCGAATTTGAAGTCACTGAAACAGCGATGATGAGCGATTTCGAGCTGGCCACTGCCAATCTTCAGCGTTTGGCCGATGCCGGTTTTGAGATTGCGCTGGATGATTTCGGCACGGGCTACTCGAACTTTAATTACTTGCGCAAATTGCCGATTGGCAAGCTCAAGGTTGATCGTTCTTTCATGGAAGATCCATCCGACCCGATGACGGAAAAAGTCCTTGTCTCGCTTGCGGGTATGGCGCGCACTTTGGGCGTGAATTGCTTGCTCGAAGGGGTTGAGGATGAGATCAATCTGCTGATGGCAAAGCGCGTAGGCGCGGATGCAGTGCAAGGATTTCTATTTGGCCGCCCGATGACAGGCGATGCCTTGCAAGAGCAATTGGAACACATTGCGCATATGGCAGAGCAGTCCAAAAGCGAAGCGAGTTGATTTAACTCCAGCCATTCTCCAGAAATTCCAGCGCGCATCCCGCCAGCATAGCTGTCCCGTGGGGCAATGCGCTTTCATCCACGACCATGCGCGGCGAATGGATCGAGCAGCATTGGCTCCAATCCTCACCTTCTGACGCAACGCCGAGGAAAAACATCGCGCCCGGTGTCCGCTCCAGGACGTAAGAGAAATCCTCTGCCCCCATGATCGGATCGTGCAGGTCGCGCCAAGCATCGTTGCCGCCATTGCGCTTGGCAACTTGCTCGCCCAAGGCAACAGCGCGCCGATCGCACACAGTGACGGGGAAGCCCGGCGTGATGGTGCACTCAGCTTCGACTCCATGCGCTGCAGCGATATTCGAAGCGCATTCTGCAAGCAGCTGATGCGCTTTTTCGCGATGCTGAGGCGACAAAGTGCGGATTGTGCCGCACAAGCGCGCATCATCGGGAATGATATTGTGCGCTGTGCCTGTGTGGATTTGCGTGACAGTGACCACAACGGCAGAAGCAGCGTTGAAACGGCGTGTGACCATGGCTTGCAATGCGCCAACGATCGCAGCGGCAGCTGGAACAGGATCAACGCAATCATGCGGCATGGAAGCGTGCCCGCCCTTGCCTGTGACTGTTATGTCAAACTGGTCAGCAGCGGCCAACAATGGGCCAGCACGCCCACCAAATGTGCCAAAGGCTGCATTGGGCATGATGTGGAGCGCAAAGGCTGCATCGGCCAATGGATCGAGCAGACCATCTTCGATCATAAAGCGCGCGCCGTGGAAACCTTCTTCGCCCGGTTGGAACATGAAATCGACTGTGCCGGCGATCTGATCGCGCTGCTCGCTCAGCATCCGCGCTGCGCCTGCTAGCATGGCTGTGTGCGTATCATGCCCGCAAGCATGCATTCGGCCCGGAATGGTGGAGGCAAAATCCAATCCAGTATGCTCATCCATCGGCAGTGCATCCATATCGCCGCGCAACAGCACGCGCGCATGGCCATCATTGCCGGGTTTGCCCCCCACCAATGTGGCAACTTGCCCCGTGGTCGAGCTTCCCTCGCGCCATTCCAGCGGCAAGTCTGCCAAAGCTTCGCGAACTTTCGCCATCGTCTTGGGAGTGTGCAGGCCCAGCTCAGGCTCGGCATGGATCGAACGGCGCAGCGCAACAATGTCATCGGCATGGCTGCGGGCGGTCTGGATCAGATCATCGGTCAACATGGGCAAGCACTATAGCGAGACAAGGCTTGCGAGTCCTGAGTGAATTTTGCGGGGAAGCGCGCGAGAAAGCTCTAGTGAATTGGCGGCAATTGCGAGTAAAGCCGCTGAGCGATGTCGAGCGATCCTTCTGACACAAGCCACCAGCAGGCTGCGGGCGATGC
>CALLIO010000181.1 GCA_938009055.1 uncultured Altererythrobacter sp. | reverse complement strand
TTCCACCGCATAGAAGGGCGTTTCGGAAAGCTCGCCCAAGGTGACAGCCGTTCCTTCTCGGCTGCGGTCGCCGTAGAAATGATCGTAAGCGGCGGTCCCGCGCGCAAAATCGGGATCGCGTCCTTCGGCTGCATGTCCATTAAAGCGGGTGACGGTTTCACCGAGCGCAGCGGGCTCAATCCCTAGCTGCTCGGCCAATGCCTCCAACGTATCGCCGCGCTTCACCCAATCAGGAATCGGCTGGGGCGGCAAGCGCGTGCCAAGCGGATATTTTGCCGCATATTGCGCGTCAAAAATCAGCCAAGCGGGCAGATTGGGATAGTCATAGCTTTGCGGATCGAACGCGTGAAAGGCACCAGCCAGCGCTGAATAATTCGCCGCTTCATTGCAAAAGCGCTGACCCGCCCGATTGACCAGGATCGAATGCGGCACCGTGCGCTCGATCAAGACGGGGCCTGCGCGCTCCTCGCCGCTGTCCCATGGATTGTCAGGCATCACCATTGTGGGCGCCCACCAGCCCTGCGTCATATTGCCAAGCTTTGCGCCCGCGCGCATCGCCAGCTTTAGCCCTTCGCCGCGCGCTGTCGGCGGAGAAGCAGGCGCTTCAACTGGACCTTTTAAAAACGTCTGGCGCGCTTCCTCGTCCCACTCAAATCCGCCAGTGGCGATGATAATTCCGCGCTGCGCCAAAATCTCGCTCGCCTCGCCATCGCGTTTGATTGCAACGCCGGTGATCCGGTCGCCATCGCGCAAAAGGCTGGAGGTTTCGACACCAGTTTGCGGAACGATTCCGCGATCGAGGCACGCTTTCAAAAGCCGAGCGACCATCGCTTGACCAAAACCGCGCTCGGAATTTTCCATCCGGCGGCCAAGCTCTTCTGGCTCAACCACACCGCTGCCCCCGCCCAAGGGCGTTTCGCGCAGCATCATCGGCTTGGGTTCTTCGATGGCGTAGATCCGATCCGCCCAATCGCCTAGCTCGCCAAGCGCAAAAAGATCATGGTCGAGCGCGCGGCCTCCTTCGGGCTTTGCGCCGGGTCGGTCCATGTAATAATCGGGATAGCCATCGAGCAAAGACACTGACAAAGCGCCTGCATCCTCCAGAAAAGCCAACGCTTCAGGCCCCTTGTCGACGAAAGCTTCCAGCGTGTCGTCCACCAAATCGCCGTGATCAAGCGCATTGAAATAGGCCAGCGCTTCTTCGCGACTATCGACCATGCCAGCGGCTTGTTGGCGCGGATTGTTCGGCACCCAGATCACCCCGCCTGAAATGGCTGCTGTGCCGCCAACACGCTCAAACCGTTCGAGCAAAGCGACAGATGCGCCCGCTTCATGCGCGGCGAGCGCTGCGGCCATACCGCTGGCGCCGCACCCCAAAATGATGACATCGACGGGTTCCATGAAGCGCACTCTCGGCTTAGCGCGCTGCAAAACCAACTCTCCATTTTCGTGAGGTGCGTGAAGCCGCGGCCCTCGCTAGTGTGCGCCCAACAAGGAGAAGTTCATGAAACTCGAAGGCAAAGTGGCAGCGATTACCGGCGGAACAGCAGGCTTGGGGCGCGGGATCGCTGAAACCTACCTCGCTGAAGGGGCCAAAGTCGCATTGTTTGCCCGCAATCCGGAAAAAGGCGCGGCAGTGCTCAAAGAATTGGGCGCCAATGGTTTTGGGGCTGACCGCGCGATCTTCATCTCAGGCGATGTCATGAAACAAGACGATGTCGAGAATTTCATCGATGAGACAGTCGAAAGCTTCGGCACCATCGATATCCTCGTCAACAATGCTGGCGGGGCAGGCGATTTGCAGCCCATGGTCGAATTGTCGGACGAAGCCTTTGACGAGGCGATGAAATGGAATGTCTATTCAACCTTTTGGGCCTCGCGCCGGGCGCTCAAAACCATGGTGCCTGCCAAAACGGGGCGGATCATCAATATGTCTTCGATGGAGGGCAAACATGGCAAGCCAGTCTTCACTGCGTACACTGCGGCTAAGCATGCCGTGCTGGGCATGACCAAAAGCTTGGCCCGCGAAGTGGGCGAATTGGGCATCACCGCCAACAGCATTTGCCCCGGCCTTGTCGTCACTGACATCATCAAAAACAATGGCCCTACCACAGCCAAAGCGATGGGGATGGAGTTTGACGCAATGATCGACATGTTCGCACAAGAAGCCGCGATCAAACGGCCCAACACTGTTGAAGAGATTGCCGCTGTTGCTTTGTTGCTGGCGAGCAAGGAAGGCGCTGGGATCACCGGCGCCTCGATCAGTGTGGATGGCGGCACTGCTCAATATTAGGGGGCACAATATTAGCGACCGCGAAGGCAAACTAGGTAATTCTACCTAGCGCGTCCGAGCTTTTGATTGAGGAGCTCCATGTAAGGCAGCAAGCCCCGCTGATGCATCGGAGCTGCCTTGAATGTACAAGATCGAAGCCGATCTTGAAAAAGCATCGCGTGCTGATTGTTATCAGCAATTCAGCTTTTTGAAACGCAAGGCGAGGCCCAGACTTGGCTGGAAGAGTAAGGCCTAATCCTGCAATTTCGCCATTGCCGCGCCGACCGATGCCTCGATCTCGCTGGCTTGCGGATTACCGCGGATCGTCAACCCGCCATTGGGCTGGATATTCTGGCCTGTGACAAAGGCTTCATCGGTGCACAGCCAAAGACAAGCGTTCGCCACATCCTCGCTCGTGTTGAGACGGCCAAGCGGATATTTGGGCAAGAAGGCATCGACAATGCCCGGGGTCGCAAATCCGGCAGCGGTCATCGGGCTTTCGGTAAATGCGGGCGAGACGGTGTTTGCCTTGATTCCGAACTGGCCAAAATCATTGGCCACGCATTCGATCATCGCCTCTGCTGCGCGCTTGGTGCCGATATAGGCAGCGTGGTTGTTAATCAGCGCTTTGGTCGTCGCAGAGGACAAAGTGATGAGCGATCCGCCCTGCGGGTCTTGATCTTTCATCGTGCCGACAAAAGCTTGCAAGAAATGGTGCACTCCTTTGAATTGCAGCGCCGCCATCTGGTCAAGCTCTTCCTCGCTTGTCTCCAGCAGGTTCGAGAGCAAACCCCAGCCGGTGGTGTTGATCGCGCTATCAACGCGCCCCATTTTCTCCGTTGCGGTTTTGGCCAGAGCATGGACCTGCGCATGGCTGGTGATGTCGCAAAGCGCATGATGCCCGCCAATTTCCTTCGCGAGCTTGGCCAAGGGCTCTTCATGGCGCCCCGCGACCATCACTGTCGCACCTTCGCTGGCGAACAGCCGGGCAGTCACCTGACCCATATTGCCCTCGCTCGCAGCGCCCAAAATCACTGCCGTTTTTCCAGTCAAACGCGCCATATTCCCTCTCCTTTGCCTCAACAATTGCCGGCGAGCTTAGAAGGGTCAGCAGCAAAGCGCCCTTCCCAAAAGTGTCCATTGTTCCACCCCGCCCCAATGGGTGATAGCGCGTTCTCATAATATTTGAGGGAGAAAGCCGATGTATTCTGGATCACTGGAAGACCGCACAGCCATCCGCGAATTGCACGAGGTCTATGCTGACGGCGTTGTGATGATGGACAAGGACATTTGGGCCAGCGTGTGGGCCGATGATGCTACTTGGGATTTCATGGGCAATCTGATTGAGGGAAAACCGGCAATCGTCGAGCTGTGGGTCGGAGCCATGAGCGCGTTTGACAAGGTCAGCTTCCAATGCATGCCATGCGCTTTGCAGGTGGATGGCGACACAGCCACTGCGCGCGTGCAAACGCAGGAAATCTTGAAGGGCAAAGACGGCTCAACCCGCCATGTGGGCGGGCTCTATACCGATAAACTTGCCAAGATCGGCGGCCAATGGCTTTACACCCATCGCGCCTTCGAAATCGTCGCTGAATTTCGCCCAGAGGAGGGATAATCCCATGGCCAAGATCGTAATTTCCGCTCAAATTGACTTACCCGCCGATAAGCGCGAGGAAGCGCTCAAAACCGCGCAACCCTTTATCGATGGAGCGCTCAGTCAGGATGGCTGCATCCACTATGATTGGAGCGCGGACCTCAACAATCCTTCGCGCGTCAATGTGTTTGAGGAATGGGAAAGCGAAGCAGCGCTTGCCAACCACTTCTCCAATAAGCACTATGCCGGGATGCTAGGACATCTGGGAAGCTTCGGGATCGATAATGCGGTCAGCCGCAAATATCGCGTCGATGCAGAAGATGAAGTCTATGGCCCCGATGGCAAACCAACCGAGCAATTCGGCTGAGACTGCTTGGCGCAATCCTTGCCGGGGGGCAGGCGCGCCGTTTCGGTAGCGACAAAGCAGTTGCGATCTTTGAAGGCGAGCGCCTGATTGACCGTGTTGCCCGATTGCTTGGCGAGCAATGCGAAACGGTGATTGTGTGCGGGCGCGAGGATGCCGCCTTCACATGCATTGCCGATCAACCCGAAGCTGGTCTGGGCCCGCTAGGCGGGCTCAATGCAGCACTTCAACGCGCGCAGGCGCTTGGCTTTGATGGTGTGCTGAGCGCGCCCTGCGATGTGCCCGACCTGCCAGCCAATCTTGCTGGCTTGCTGCTGGGCGAAGGCGCTGCATATGTCGAGGACCAACCGGTTGTGGGCTTGTGGCCAAGCGGATGCAGCGAAGCATTGGAAGCCTATATCGCCAGCGAAAAACGCTCGCTCTATGGTTTCGCAGAGGCCATCAAAGCCAGCCCAATCGCGCTCGACAGGCCGCTGACCAATATCAACCGGCCTGAGGATTTACCGAGATAGAGGCTACGCGGCCCGCGCCCTAAATCTTCAGCATCTGCTTTCCGCGGTTTTTGCCAGAGAAGAGGCGCTGCAACGTATCAGGCGCATTCTCAAAACCTTCCTGAATGTCCTCCTGATATTTCAGGCTGCCATCCTTCACAAACCCTTCCAGCCGCTCGCGCAGCGCAGGAAACTCATTGGCCCAATCAAGCACAATAAAGCCCGCCATCGTGCCGCGACGGAAAACAAGGTTGAAATAGTTTTCCGGCCCCGCTGGCAGATTGCCAGTTTCATAACGGCTGATCCCGCCGCAGATCACAACGCGCGCGCCGGTTGCAATCTGGCTGAGCATATCGTTGAGG
>CALLIO010000180.1 GCA_938009055.1 uncultured Altererythrobacter sp. | reverse complement strand
GTTGAATAAGATGGTGGTGAATGCGCCCGATTAGAGTTGCAATTTTAGGTGTGGGAAATTGTGCGAGCGCGCTCGTGCAAGGCATCGCGCATTATCGGCGCAGCGGCGCGCTTACCGGCGTGATCCAGCAGGAAGTTGCAGGCTATGGCCCCGGCGATCTGGAATTCGTGCTCGGCATTGATGTGGATGCGCGCAAAGTCGGCAAGGATTTGGCCGCAGCGATCTTTGAAAAGCCCAACAATACGGCCGTTTTCGAGCCCGATATTGCACCGACCGGTGCCACAGTCATCCGCGGCGCGGTACTCGATGGTGTCGCAGAGCACATGCGCGAAGCGGGCGAAGACGGGTTTGTGATCAGCGAAGGCAAGGATGCCGAGCAGGCCGAGATTGTCACCGCATTGAAAGAAACGCGCGCCGATGTCCTCGTCAATTTTCTGCCGGTTGGTTCGCAAGAGGCGAGTGAATTTTATCTCGAATGTGCGCTCGAAGCGCATGTCGCCGTCGTCAATTGCATTCCGGTTTTCATCGCCAGCGACCCAGCCTGGGAAGCGCTTTTTCGCGAGCGCGGTTTGCCGATTGTGGGCGATGATATCAAAGCGCAGGTTGGCGCCACCATTATCCATCGCCGGATCAGCCAGCTGTTTGCCTCGCGCGGGGTCGATGTAGAGCGGACCTATCAGCTAAACACCGGCGGCAATACCGACTTTATGAATATGCTCGATGCGGGGCGGTTGGGGGATAAGAAAACTTCCAAGACACAGGCCGTGCAAGATGCCTTGGCACAGCGGCTCGATGCCAAGAATATTTCCATTGGGCCATCCGAATTTGTGCCGTGGCAAAAAGATAATAAGGTCGCCTTTGTGCGGGTGGAGGGCGAGCAATGGGGCGGCGTTCCCATGCATTTGGAGATGCGCCTGTCGGTCGAAGATAGCCCCAATGCGGCCGCCTGCGTGCTCGATGCGATCCGCTATTGCCAGGGCGCGCGCGATTTGGGCGAGGGAGGGGCGTTGATCGCGCCGTCTGCCTTTTATTGCAAACATCCGCCGCGCCAGATGGACGAGCTGGACGCAGAACGCGCGCTTGAAGCCTATAATATCGAGCAGGCGCATGCCGCTGAGTAAGGGATAGTGCGCGCACTTATCCTTGCCGCCGGATTTGGCAGCCGGCTGAGCGAACGCTCGGTCTCAAAACCGCTTGCCAAGGTGCGCGGTAAGAGCCTGATCGAATTGTCAATCCAGCAGGCTATCCGCGCAGGCGTGACCAGCTTCACCGTGGTGACGGGCCATCAGGCTGCGCGGCTTGAACAAGAATTGGCGCAGATTGCGGCGAAACTTGCGGTCCCGATTGCCCCTGTGAGGGCTGAGGATTGGAGCCTTCCCAATGGTTATTCGGTGATGGCCGGGGCTCAGCACTGCGACGCGCCCTTTCTGCTGATGATGGCCGATCATATTTTCGCGAGTGATATTTTAGAGCGTTTGATCCTCCAGCCTTTGGACAATTGCGATGCCGTGCTGGCTGTGGATCGGCGCACCACCTATCCGCTGATCGATGCTGAGGATGCGACTTGGGTCAAAAGCGATGCCAGCGGCGCGATCCGTGCGATTGGCAAGACTATTACCACCTATGATGCAGTCGATTGCGGTGCATTTCTGGCCAATCAAAATCTCAGTGCAGCGATCAAGCAGGCGATTGCGCAAGGCAAGCCCGGAAGTCTGTCCGACGGAATGCAGATGCTAGCCGATCAGGGCCGGGCGCGCGTGATGGATATTGGCGAGAGTTGGTGGCTCGATGTCGATGATCCGGCATCGCAAGATTTGGCTGAAGCGCAAATGCCGGTTGATATTGCGCCCGTGCAAGCTGATGCCGATTATTCGGTAAAGGCGAGCTAGATTGGCACAGCTCACCCGTCCCATTCTGCTCGATGTCACGCGGCTTTTGGCGCTCAGTTGGACCCGCCGCCAAGCGACCGGCCTGGACCGGGTGGCTCGCGCCTATCTGGAGCACTTCCAGCATAGCGCGCATGCAGTGGTGCAGCATCGCGGCATTGTCTGGACATTGGGCGCGCGCAGTTCCGATCAATTGTTCCAACTCTTGCTCGCTCCGCCCACACAATTCCGCTCTGCTTTGACGGCGTTTGTCCCCACTGCGGTGGCGCGGGGAAGCTCGCAGGTGGAGGGGAGCGGGCAGACCTATATCAATGTCGGGCATACGGATTTTGACCTTGCCTCGCATCACCAATGGACGAGAAAATCGACGCTGCGTTCGGCTTACTTCATCCATGACCTTATTCCGATCCGTCACCCTGAGCTGACCCGCCCGCACGCCGTCAAGCGGCATCGCGGAAGGGTGGAAATGGCGCTGCAAAATGCTGATAGGATCATCGTTAGCTCAAACCATGTGGCGAGCGACCTTAGAGCCTATGCCATGCAGGAAAGCCTGCCAACGCCGCCCATTCTGACCGCGCCCTTGGCGGGCGCGCAATTGCTGCAAGGCGGCGCTGACCTATCGCACGATGAACCCTTCTTCCTTGCCATCGGCACGCTTGAGCCGCGCAAAAACCACCGCCTGCTGATCGATCTGTGGCGCGAGATTGTCCAGCGCGAAGGCACTGGTGCGCCGCGCCTTGTGCTGATTGGCCAGACGGGGCGATTGAGCGAAACCGTGCTTTCCGATCTGGCGCAAAGAGATGAATTGCGCGGGAAGGTCGAGCTGATTGCACAATGTTCAGATGAGCGGATGGGCGCATTGCTGCGCGCTGCCAAGGCTTTGCTTATGCCGAGCTTGGCCGAAGGGTATGGCTTGCCAGTGATTGAGGCTTTGCAATCAGGCACGCCTGTCATCGCGAGCGATATTCCAATCTTCAAGGAAATCGGCCAGAACATCCCGCTGCTGCTCGATCCACACGATCGCGCGGCTTGGGGGACAGCGATTGCCGATTACACGAACAATTCTACCGAGCGCGCGCGCCAGATCACGGCGTTGGACGATTTTGCCCCGCCGCAATGGAGCGACCATTTCGCGCGGCTTGAAAACTGGCTCGCGCTTCCAGAGATTGAGGCGGATGACGCATGTTTGAGCGCATAAAGTCGATACCGCTTCTTTTCTGGCTGGCGGTGGCTGCGCCCACGGGCGTGGCGCTGCTGTATTATGGGCTGCTGGCAGAGGATGTCTATGTCTCCGAAAGCCGGATCGTGGTGCGCAATCCGTCGCAGCAGGCCGCCTCTCCTTTAACCGCAGCGCTCAGTCAAACAGGCTTTGGTGCAGCGCAAGAAGGCAACAACACCGTCATTGAATATCTGCGCTCGCGCCAGGCGATTGCAGAGAGCAATGAGGATGGCTTGCTGACCAAAGCCTATAACGGGCCGCAGCTTTTCTTCTGGGATCGTTTCGGAGCGATTGGCGGACAAAGCGGCGAGGAATTCTTCGAATATTTCGCTGACAAGATGTCGGTTGAAGAAGGCGCGACAACGCAGATACTAACGATCACTGTGCGCGCGTTCGAGCCGGATACAGCCCAGAAAATCAACCAGCGGCTGGTTGCCCGCTCCGAATCGTTGGTGAATTCGCTGGCGGGCCGTGCGCGCGAGGATTCAATTGCGGTTGCTGAGGAAGAGCTGGATGCAGCGAAGGAAGAGGCGCGTTCGGCCGCGCTGGCGCTGGCCACCTTCCGCGACCGCAATGGCATTGTCGATCCAGAGCAAGAGTCCGAAGTCGGCTTGCAGATGATCTCCAAATTGCAGGACGAGCTGATCGGCGCGCAAACGAAATTGCGCCAATTGCAGACCTATACGCCGCGCGCGTCGCAAATCCCTTTCCTCAAGACCCAGATCAAGGGGCTGGAAGAAGAGATTGAAGATGCCCGCCAAGAATTGGTCGGTGGGCGCGCCTCGCTCTCCTCATCCATGGCGAAATATTCCGAATTGCAGCTCAATTCACAACTGGCTGACAAGCAGCTGGCGGTCGTGCTCGCCGGATTGCAGGAAGCCCAAGGCGAAGCGCGGCGAAAGCGGGTTTATCTTGAGCAAGTGGCCAAGCCCAGCCTGCCTGACTATCCGACCGAGCCGCGCCGGATCCGCGGAATTTTGGCGACATTGGTGATGGGGCTGCTCGCCTGGGGCGTGCTCACCATGCTGCTGATCGGTGTGCGCGAGCATCGCGATTGATGGCAAGCGCTCCAAGCCAAGACACGGGCTGGAATGGCCGCCTACAAGTGCAAGGGCGGGTTATCTCGGCGCTGTTCCGTCGCGAAATTCTCACTCGGTTCGGACGGCACAATATTGGTTTCATGTGGCTGTTTGTCGAGCCAATGCTGTTCACTGTCGGGGTCACGGTTCTTTGGACAGCAACAAAGTCTGTCCATGGCAGCGATCTGCCCATCGTCGCCTTCGCGCTGGCGGGATATTCCAGCGTGCTTTTATGGCGCAATATGCCCGGGCGCTGCATCGGGGCTTTGCGCGCCAATCTCGCACTGATGTATCACCGCAATATCAAGGTTGCGGATATCTATATCGCGCGCCTGCTGCTCGAATTTGGTGGAGCAACGATCAGCTTTGCCGCGCTGGGCACTGCCTTCGTTGCGTCGGGGTGGATGGCGCCGCCAGAAGACATTTTGACCGTGATCGGCGGCTGGATGCTGATCGCATGGTTCGGCAGCGCTTTGGCGATCCTGATGGGCGCGCTCAGCCATCAAAGCGAATTGGTCGACAAGCTGTGGCACCCTTTCTCTTATCTGCTCTTCCCATTGTCAGGTGCCGCTTTCATGGTCGCGGCATTGCCAATCTTCGCGCAAGAGATCGTGCTGTGGATCCCCATCGTCCACGGGGTTGAGATGGTCCGCGATGGCTTTTTCGGAAGCGAAGCGCGCGCGATCTATGACCTTGGCTATCTCATCCCTTTCAATCTCGCTTTGAGCACGGCGGCGCTCGTCACCTTGCGCTATGTCGCGCGAAGGGTGGTTCCTGAATGAGTCTCAAGGTCGAAAATCTGCGCAAGGTTTACAAGACCCGCTTTGGTGAGAATCTGGTGCTCGACGGGATCAGTTTCGAGCTTGAGATGGGCGAGCGGCTGGGCATTCTGGGGCGCAATGGCGCGGGCAAATCAACCTTGGTCCGGCTCATCAGCGGGGCTGAGCGGCCAACATCGGGCAGCATCGCATCGGACATGTCGATTTCCTGGCCGATTGCTTTTGGCGGGGCGTTTCAGCCCAATCTCACCGGCCTCGACAATGTCCGCTTTATCAGCCGGATTTACGGGCAGGATGCAGAGAAAAATATCGCCTTTGTTGAGGATTTTGCCGAGCTTGGCTCTTACCTCAAAGAAGAAGTGCGATTTTACTCCTCCGGCATGCGCGCGCGGCTGGCCTTCGCAATTTCGATGATCATCGAGTTTGACTGCTTCCTGATCGATGAAATCGCCGCTGTCGGCGATGCACGCTTTCACGAACGCTGCGATGATGAGCTATTCACCAAACGTGCCGACCGCGCGATGATAATCGTATCGCATGACGCAGCCTATGTTCGCGACAAATGCAATCGCTGGGGCGTTCTGCACGACAGCAAAATGGAATATTACGACGACTTTGAATTGGCCTATGCCGATTTCAAGGAATATATCGGCTGGAAACCGCCCGAAGGGTGGGATCAGCTGCAAGTATCAACCGCTTAGAAACTAGGGCCAGACATGATCAACAATTTGCTCCAAAAACTGAAAGGGAAGGGCGAAGGCTCTGCGGCCGTAAGCGAGGCGGATGCCGCACGCCTGCTGAGCCAGTCAGATTATTCGATGCCTGAACCCGATCTATGGGAGCCGATCTCGCAAGCTTGCACACAGGCGCAGTTGGAAGAGCCGCATTACAGCCATTGGTGCGCACAAATTGGCGAAGAAGCGCGGATGCATCGCAAGCAATGGGAATATTGCTACATCATGCAGGCTCTTCATATGAATGAGATGATCCAAGAAGGGCGCAGCGCGCTTGGCTTTGGCGTCGGCAATGAACCGATGGCGGCAATGCTTGCCAACAATGGCGTGGCTGTTCTTGGAACCGATCTGGCGCCCGACGAGGCGCAAGATGCCGGCTGGATCGAAACCGAACAGCACGCGCTGACCAAGCAGCAGTTGAACGCGCGCAAATTGTGCGATCCCGACAAATTCGAAAAGCTCGTCGATTTCCGTTTCATGGATATGAACGATATCGACCGCGATCTGGATGGAAAGTTCGATTTCTGCTGGTCGGCATGTGCGTTTGAGCATTTGGGCTCAATCGCCAAGGGGCTGGAGTTTGTCGTCAACTCTGTGCGCTGCCTCAAGCCCGGCGGGATTGCTGTTCACACGACCGAGTTCAATTGTTCTTCCAATGACGAAACCGTCGATAATGCCAGCACGGTGCTGTTCCGCCGCCGCGATTTCGAATGGCTTGAGCGGCGTTTGAAATCAAAAGGCTGCCGGATGGAGTTTAACTGGAATCTGGGTGACAAGCCGCTCGACCTGCATATCGATTTGCCGCCCTATCGCTCGGAAGATCACTTGAAGCTCCAGATCGAGCAATTTCTGGTGACCTCTTTCGGTATCATCATTCACAAGGATTAGAGCGCGCTAACCGTGTCGAGCATTCTCATAGACGGTTACAATCTCGGTCTCGAGAAGGGCACAGGCGTTGCCACCTATGCGCGAAACCTGAGCTATGAATTGGGCGCTCTGGGCCACGAAGTGGACGTGCTCTATGGTAATCGCAGCAATTATGCGCGCGATCCCTTGCTGCGCGAAATTTCCTTCTTTGATTCCAGTGCAGACGAGCGGATCAAGATCCTCGAGATTTTGGAGCAGGTAGAAAAGGCGGTCCACGGCCCGCTCACTTTCAAGGCCAAGCAAGTGCCGGTGACGGGCAAGGTCATCACCGACACATTCAAATCGCGCCTGCCGCATTTCGACCGCCTGCTGAACTCGCCCGATCTGTTCCAGCGCAGTCAGAGCGCGTTCAAATTGTGGGGCCGTCCCTCTGCCATTCGCTTGCCGGAAAAGCCCGATCTTGCGCATTGGACCTATCCCGTGCCGCTGTGGGTGAAGGGCCGCCCCAATATCTACACCTTGCATGATGTTGTGCCCTTGCGGCTTCCCTACACCACGCTCGATCACAAGCGGCGCTACCTCAAATTGCTGCGCCAACTGGACAAAAGAGCCGATCACTTTGTGACCGTGTCGGAAAACTCGAAACGCGATTTGGTCGAGCTAGTCGGCATTGCTCCAGAACGTATCACCAACACGTATCAATCGGTTGATATCCCGCAGAAATATTTGACCAAACCCGAAGATCAGGTCGCCCGCGAGGTCGAAGGGCTAACCGGTTTTGACTATAAGGGATACTTCCTTTTCTGGGGTTCGCTCGAACCGAAAAAGAACATTGGCCGGATGATCGAGGCGTATCTGTCCTCCAAGGTCGAAACGCCGCTTGTACTGGTTGGCGCGCAGGCTTGGAAAGCAGAGCAGGAGCTCAAACTCTTGGGCGAAACGGACACGGTCTATGGCTCGCTTGAGCGGCGGCGCGGGGCGAGAAAGCGCGTGATCCGATTGCCTTATGCGCCGTTTCCATTGCTCGTCAGCCTGATCCGCGGCGCGAAGGGCGCGCTGTTCCCATCGCTTTACGAAGGGTTTGGATTGCCCGTGCTCGAAGCAATGCTTTTGGGCACGCCGGTGATTTGCTCCAACACCTCTTCGCTTCCAGAAGTCGCCGGCAATGCTGCACTGATGGTCGACCCCTATGACACAGGCGCGATCACCGCGGCGATCCGCTCGCTCGATGCCGATGGCGATCTGCGCGCGGAATATGCCAAGCGCGGTCTGGAGCAGGCGGCGCTTTACTCGCCTGATGCTTATCGCGCGAAGCTCAAGACACTCTATGAAAAGCTGCTATGATGATTGGCATGATGTCACCTTTTCCTTCGCTGCGAAATCTATCTGCCTTGTTCTTGGCGGGCGCGCTTGCGGCCTGCACCAGCCTTGGCGGTAGCGGCCCTTCGACGGGCAAAATCACAAAGGCGGATCAGCAATCTTACGATGACAGTGCAATCCAGATTGTCGAGCTTAATCAGGCAACCCTAAGCGGTCTGTCCGGTTACCGCCGTGCCTCAAGCTTTGCGCAGCTTTTCGGCCAAAGCGGAATCTCGCAAAGCGTGATCGGGGCGGGTGATGTGCTCGATATTGCGATCTGGGAAGCGCCGCCTGCGGTCCTGTTTGGTCGGGGCGCATCCGGAACTTCCAGCGACACTGGGATCGACAACGCCCAGCGCGCTGACATTCCCCAGCAACGGGTCGGCTCAGATGGCAGCATCACCGTACCCTTTGTCGGCAAAGTCGCGGTGGAGGGACGCTCGCCCGCTTCGATCCAGCGCGAGATTGTGAACCGTCTGCGCGGCAAGGCACATCAACCGCAAGCGCTTGTGAGGCTGGTGGAAAACACCACGCGATCGGTCACTGTATTGGGCGAGGTTGCGCGCGATCAGCGCATGCCGCTAACCGCCAAGGGCGAGCGATTGCTCGATGCGATTGCAACCGCTGGCGGGGCGAGCCAGCCGGTGGTGAAGTCGACCGTCCAGCTTGCGCGCGGCAATTTGATCGCGACCATGCCCTTGCAAAATGTAATCACCGATCCGGCGCAAAATGTGACCTTGCGCCCCGATGATATTATCACCGTTTTGCACAAGCCCTTCAGCTTTGTCGCGCTGGGCGCGGTTAATCAGAACGCGGAAATTCCGTTCGAGGGATCGGGCCTGAGCTTGTCAGAGGCGCTCGGGCGGGTTGGCGGATTGCGCGATGAT
>CALLIO010000179.1 GCA_938009055.1 uncultured Altererythrobacter sp. | reverse complement strand
TTCTCTTTGAACAATTGCCAGATGCGCTTGAACACGTCGGAACGGATATTGGCGAGGCCGCCTTCAGGATCACGGATCCAGAAGCGCAGCTCGAAATTGACCGAATTGTCGCCAAATTCCATCAGATTAACGCGAGGCTTGGGGGTGGTGAGAATGCGCTCGGTTTCATCAACCGCTTGATAAAGCAGCTTTTCAACGAGCTCCAAATCGCTGTCATAAGAAACGCCAACCGGCGCACGCACGCGCACATCTTTCGAACTGTATGACCAGTTCACCACCTGATTTGTCATCAGGTTCTCGTTGGGGATGAGATATTCGGTCTGATCGCGGGTAATGACCGAGATGGCTCGAATGCCGATCTTGCGGATCTGGCCATAGCTTTCATTGCCAGCTTGATCGGTAACGGAGATCACGTCGCCCGGCTTGATCGACTTGTCCATCAGCAGCAAGATGCCGGAGATAAGGTTGCCGAAAGTCTTCTGCAGACCAAAACCAATCGCCAAACCAAATGCGCCGCCAAAGAAGGCGAGGGCGGTGAGGTCTATTCCGAGCAGATCGACGCCGATGAAGAAGGCTGCGGCCCAGACCAGAATGGTCGAGATTTTCTGCACGAGCAATTGCTGGGTCGCGTCAAGCCGCGTTGCGCGTTTGAGCATCGCCGCGCAAAAACGTGTCGCCAGCATCGCGCCGCCGATCACCAGCACAATCACACCAACAACAAGCAATACGTCGAGTACCGATATGGTTGTGCCACCCAGTGTGATCGCCGCTGAATCCAGCGAATCAAGCACGCTTCCCGCGGTTTCGCTTTGCGACGAAACCGCCTCTTTCAGCCCTTCGTCCGCAACAAGGGACTCGGTTTCTTCCACCGGTTCAGCCAAACTCCACGCTTGTCCCGGTGTCGAGAGAGCCTCTTCGGATGCGGTGGTTTCTTCAGAGGCTGGAGGGGCTTGCGCGGTCATTTAGTCATTCATCCTGCTGAGTGCCTGATCAAGGTCAGCGATAAGATCAGCTGTGTCTTCAAGCCCGATAGATAGCCGAACGCCCAATCCATCACCAGCCTGCCATCCACTCGGCGGCCAAGGCGTGGCGCTGCGGGTGGTTTCGGCATCAAACACCAGCGCCAGACTTTCAAACCCGCCCCAGCTATATCCGATGCCAAACAGATCGAGCGCATCGACGAATTTTGCGCGCGCTTCGATCGTGCCTGCCTTGAAGGTGAAGCTCAACAGGCCGCATCCGCCGGTAAAGTCGCGGCTCCACAAATCATGGCCTGCATCGCCCGCCATCATCGGGCACATCACATGGGCGATCTCGCTGCGGGAAGAGAGCCACTTCGCCACCTCAACCGCGCCCTGTGTAGAGCGCTCAAGCCGCACACCCATCGTGCGCAATCCGCGCAAGGCCAACGCCGCATCGTCGGGCGAGACGACATGACCCAATTGCTGCGCTGTTTGGCGCAAGCGCTTGTAATATTTCGCCCCCGCACTGGCTGAACCCATCATCAGATCGGAATGGCCGCCAACATGTTTGGTGAGGCTCATCACCGTAATATCGCAGCCATGCATCAGCGGCTGGAAGCCGAGCGGAGAGGCCCAAGTGTTGTCGATCAGGCTGACAGCGCCATGTTCGCGCGCGATTGCCGCAAGCGCTGGAATATCGCTTACTTCCATCGTCAAACTGCCGGGGCTTTCAAACCAAACCGCCTTGGTCTTTTCGCAGAAAGCTGCTTCAAATGCTGCATGATCGAGTGGATCAAATGCGCGGGTTTCAATGCCCCAGCGCTTGAGAATCCCGAACGCCGTGCTTCGCGTGGGCTCATACGCATTGTCGCTGATTAGCAGCGTATCGCCCGGCCTTAGGACTGCCATCAGCGCAGCGGTGATGGCGGCAGCCCCGCTGGGGTAAAGCACGGTTCCCTCAGCGCCCGGCTCGATCTCGGTCAATGCTTCGGCTAAGGCCCATTGCGTGGGTGCGCCGCGCCGCCCGTAATAGAAATCGCCATCCTGATTGCGTTTGAGCGTATCCTTGCGGTCAGCCTCGCTTGCGTAAAGATGCGTGCTCGCGCGCCAAACTGGCGGATTGACGACCGCGCCAGTCCACTCTTCCTTGCGGCCTGCCTCGACCAATTTGGTCGCACTGCCTTTGGGCTTATTATCTTGGCTCACTGGATATCCTCAGCCAGTCACTGCTTTGGGCGTGTCGGGATCGCTGCCCCATTCAAGCCAGCTTCCGTCATAAAGCGCCGTGTCCTCGCGCCCCGTCAGATGCAAAGCGAAGAGCAGAACCGATGCTGTCACACCGCTGCCGCAGCTTGTGATGATGGGCCTGTCCGCCGTGATGCCCGCGTTTTCGAACATCGCACGCAACTCTTCGCAGGGTCGATAGGTGCCATCTGCGGCAAAGAGTTTGGCAAAGTGAAGATTGCACGAATTCGGGATATGGCCGCTTTGCATATCGTGAACATTATCCTCCACGCTGCCTGAAAAACGCTCGGCATCGCGCGCGTCGAGCACTTGGGCAGCGGCGCTGTCGATATTGGCGAGCATATCGGCCTTGTAACGAAAACGGTTCGGCTGGCTAAGTGCTATTGGCTCAGCGGCATTGGTCACGGGGGCTCCGCTCTCTAGATCGCGTCCCTCCGCGCGCCATTTTCCCAATCCGCCATCGATTATCGCGGCATTCTCAAAACCATGCGCTCGCAAGAGAAACCATGCGCGAGCGGAAGTTTTTACCGCGCTGTCATCGTATAGAACAATGTTTGAAGAGGGCGTGACCCCGCAATCGCCCAAAACCGCCGCCAATTGCTGTGGGCGGGGATGGGCTTGTGGTACTGCCGAATTTTCATCGACAAGCTGCGCCAAATCAAAGAAGCGCGCGCTCGGAATATGCGCGTCGGCAAACTCAGACCGGCCATCGCGTCCAGCAGCGGGAAGATGCTTTGTGGCGTCCAGCACGACCAAATCATCAGCGCCCAACATGTCAGCGAGCGATTGGGTCGAAATCAAACTATCCATAGCAGCCTTGGTAACGTGGCTTGCTGGCCGCGTCGAGCATTTGCGGGAAGCAGGTTAGGCGCGATCCGGAATGGCAATCGGTCTTGAGCGGACATTGGGATAGCTGCCGGGAATGCCATCAAGCGGAACTGGATGCAGTTTCGAACTGGATTTGAGCGATGGGTCAGCGGCAATCCCCACTACAAAGGTGCAGAATTGCGGCTCGCTCCCTGCACAATCCATCCGCACTCTTACCAGCGGCACAAACATCGGACGGTTGCTATGTTTGAACGCGGCCAATTGCTGGATCGGCAGGGTAAGCGTGCCCGATACGGATTGGGTTTTGTGCGGGCCGATACGCTCTGCACTGCCAATTTCGGGCAGAAAGGCGGTCGCGCCAGCAACTTGAGCATCCATCGGCAATTGCCGGTTGGCGCTGACCAGATCGGCGCAAATCGCGATATCGCGCGCGGCGCGGTCAGACCGGTTTGCTAGAGTAACGCGGCACCTCAGCGTCATGGTCATCATCGAGCGGGACAATTGCTCAATTTCCAGCTTGAGTTCGATGTTAGGCGTGTTGGTGGCTGCGATAGGAGTGGCTGTCTCGACCTCAATCGCTTCTTCAGGCGTGGAATGACCGGGGCCCTTGGGGGCGGGAGCCTCGGCCAGACCAGCGTTTGCAACTTGACCTTCTTTTCTGCGGCGGAACATCCAACCGAAAAACAGCGCTAGGATGGCTGCGGCTAGCCCCGCGAGCCACCACGGCCAGCTATCAGGCAGGCTGGTTGATGCTTCGCTATCGCCCGTGGGCAAGACCGGTTCAGCGGGAACAGGCGAAACCGCATCTGCTGAAGGGAGCGCCAGCGTCTCGCTTTCGCTTTGGCCTTCATCGGCCTCGCTGCTTGGTGCAATATCATCCGAGCTGGCGACGCTGCTCTCGCTCTCAACCATGCGTTCATTCTCTCGGCGCGAAGTTGGCAGCGGCTGGGCAGTGCGCCGCGTTGCTGGGCTTGCGGCTTCGCGCAAGGAGCCTTGCGAGGAGGGGACGGGCTGCACAACTTCGCGCGAAGGCGCAGTGCCTGGCTGTGTCGGCTGAGATGATGGCGCAGATGGAGCGGGTGCCGGTGCGGGTGTTGGCGTCGGGGTTGGTGCCGGAGTTGGGGTGGGCGTGAGCACTCTAGGCCCAACCGGAACCACGCCGCTGTCGTCAATCGGACCCTCAACCTGCGGAGTCGCGCTCGGCGTGGGGGCGGGCTGTAGCTGGAAATCCTGCGCGCTTTGCTGCGCTGCCAAGGGGCTCGCGGACAGGGCGAGACAAAGCGAGATAAGGCCTAGACGAGGCGAGATAGAGCAAGACACAGCGCGTAGCACATTAACAATCCAAGGGTTGAATGCAGGTTGAATAGGGATTGGTTTGCCCGCGTCCAGAGCCAGACTTGCATTGGCGCGCACTTCGCGGCAACAGCGCGGCATGAGTGACACAGTTGATCCCAATTTGAATCCGCAATTTCTTGGCAAGGATAGCGCGCTTCCTGCATCGCCTGAAGAAGCCCAGTTGGACTATGTTCCCAATCCGCGGGCGGGCACGCTATATTCGGTTCGCTTCGCCGCTCCTGAGTTCACCTCGCTATGTCCAGTGACGGGTCAGCCCGATTTTGCGCATTTGGTTATCGACTATGCGCCGGACAAATCTATCGTGGAATCAAAGAGTTTGAAGCTTTTCCTCGGTTCGTTTCGCAATCATAGCGGTTTCCACGAGGATGTGACGGTCGGGATCGGGCAGCGGCTCAATGCCGAGATGAAGCCCAAATGGCTTAGGATTGGCGGCTATTGGTATCCGCGCGGCGGGATTCCGATTGATGTGTTTTGGCAAAGCGGGCCAGTGCCCAACGGACTTTGGATGCCCGACCAAGGCGTGTCGGGCTATCGCGGCCGAGGTTAATAGCTCTATTCTTCGTCTTCCGGTTCGGGAGCAAACTCCTGCGCCCAGTCGGCTTGTTCGAATTGCGGGTCGGCTGGCCAATTGATGGGCCTGTATTCCGGCTGTGCTTCTTGCGTTCGGTCAAAGGCGCTTTGATGCACCCAATCGCCTGACTTTATGAAGCGGGGCTCCTTGCAAGGGAAATAGAGCCCGAACAAGCTGCGCCTTCGTGGCCATTCCTTAAACTCCGCACTTTTCGGCAGATATTCCAAGAACTTCCATTTGGCCGTCATGGAATCGTGCATCATCCCCAAATGCGATGGGGCGGGGTAGGTGTGCTTGGTGTTATCCGACCAGCGCTTGATACCGCCAACATGTTTTCGCATTCGTTCATTGATGTCGAGACCGGCCGCCTCCGCCTCCTTCACCATCCATAGAAACGGGATTTGCGACAAGGCGCTGTTCTCACGCTCATAACCACCGCCAACATCGGAATGCGAACCCGCGAACCAGACTTCCTTCACGTCCTGCTCGCGGCGTTCGCCTTGGGAATGCGGGTTGGACTTATACTCCCATTCGCGCAGCCAGCGCTCTACGCGGAACATCCGCCGCCGTTCATCAATCGCCATCGCATGGCGAACGATTTTCACTGCCGGGCTGTTCTCTGTGTATTTCAACTTTTGACGGGTGTAGCCCCAAGGGTTCTCATTGTCCGGCCTGAAGACCGAGCTGACCGTATCCCAAATGCCGAGGAACTCGATTCCAATCGTGCGGGCTTTGGATATCCTTTTGAAATTCCAAGCCTCAGCCTCGTCATCGTTCAGCGACGCATCTTTATAGGCGGTATAAGCCGAGCCGCTGAGATTGACTTGGTCCGGCTTCAGCAAACCCACCAGATAGATCATTCCTGCCAGCGCCCTGACCGCGTAAGCGCCACGGCTGAAGCCGAAGAGGTAGATCTTGTCGCCATCCTCGTAATGCGAAACCAGAAATTCGTAAGCCCCGATGACCTTCTGATCCAGCGATTGCCCAAACGCGCTGTCCTTGAAACGAATGCGCTCCTGCTCTGCACTCTTCCAAGTGTTTTGCAGACCAATCGTTCCTATTCCCTGATCGTAATAGACGACTTGCTTCGATGTTTGCCGCGCAACACGGTAAACTTTCAGGACATTAGAAATATTGATTTCGATCTGGTTCTCGGTCCCATCAATACAGATGACGATATTCTTGCCCACTCACGCCTCCTTATTGGCCGGAATAGCACAATTGGAGCGAATAGGCAGGTATGTGAGACCGGAATCGCCGCTTCGTCTCTGCAAAGTGCAGAGCGACTTCATCTTCGAGGTCAGGGAAGCGGGGAAATGGTGCCGGCTGCACGATTCGAACGCGCGGCCTGATGATTACAAATCAACTGCTCTACCAACTGAGCTAAGCCGGCACACCAATTTCGGTTAGCGCTATTTGGTTAAATTGCACCAAATGTCCAGCCCTCAGTTCGTGCAATTGCAGCATTAAGTCGCTTTGGTGCCCATCTTTCGGCCTCATCGGCCACTTTTCGAAGCCAAGCAGCGGTTATGAGCGCGTCTGATGAGTGGTCATCCACCGCCCCTGACCCGGCAATGGGCGGCGAATCGAGATTGGCGAGCGCAATGTTCAAAGCCTCGTAATCGCGCATTTTGCTGCGCGAGGGCGAACGCTGGGCCTCCATCGCGGCAAGCGTTGTATAAATCTCGCAAATGACGGAGCCCGATGATGGCAAGGGATCGATCGGCCAAACGGGCACTTCGCGATTGAGCTGATGGAGCACCCGCATTCCGGTGAGCGAGCTTTTCCCAACTTGTGCAGCACCAACCAGATTGAAGTTGGAATAGGGCGTGCAGCCCATCTCCGCTTGCGCCTGTTCGGTCACGCGGAAACGCCCGCGCCCGTGGCTGGCTCCGTCGCATCGAAACAGCTCGCCCTCGCGCCCCTTGTCGCGGCGGTAGTATGGCGCGATGGCCGGATGATCGACGAAAGAGGAAGCTTCTAAATTCGGATCATCGGCGCAAATCCGGTCGATCATCGCCCACAGATCGCGCGCATTGGACGGGCTTTCGCGCCATCCGGGGAAGAAACCTTCGCAATCGAGGTAGGGCAGCGAGATACCCAGATCCATGCCGACCAGCGTGTTTGCAGGCAAATCATCGCGCAGGATCGCCAGCACATCGGCGCGCGACCATCCCTTGCCAGCATCAACCAGAACCGGCGGGCCGCCGGCGGCATCAGCGATGGCGAGCGCTATCCCCTTTTGCCGTGGACCCTTCGCGCCTGACCAATCAATCGCGAGGAAGTGATCGAAGCGCTTGCTCACGCCCCGCGCTCTTTACGCAATTTGTCCCAATAGGCGATCCGCTCGCGCACTTTGCGCTCAAATCCGCGCTCCACTGGTTCGTAGAAGGTTTGCGGCTCCATCTCTTCGGGCCAGTAATTGTCGCCTGAAAAGCCGTCCTCCGCTTCGTGATCGTAGCTATAGCCTTCGCCATAGCCGATGTCTTTCATCAGGCTTGTTGGTGCGTTCAAGATGTTTTGCGGCGGCATCAG
>CALLIO010000178.1 GCA_938009055.1 uncultured Altererythrobacter sp. | reverse complement strand
GGCTGCGCAGCAGGCGGATACGGGCAAAGGCTTCTGCTTGGGTGAGGCTGACCTCGTGTCCAGAGCTAGCCGCTGCGCTCACTTGTCAGAGCCGACCTTGGGCTCTGTGCCATCAATCAACCGGCCAATATTGGCGCGGTGTTGGACGAACACTATGGCCGCGATTGCGACCAGTGGCCAGACCAGATGCACGCTCCCCATCAACCATGCAATGCCGGGTGCAGACGCCACAGTCACAAGCGATGACACTGAAGATATCCGGCTGAGAAACAGCACCGCAGCCCATATCGCAGCGCATATCAGCACCACTGGCCATGCAAGCGCGGCCAGCACTCCGGCAGCGGTCGCAAACCCTTTGCCGCCCTTGAATTTGAGCCAAGGCGTGAAGCAATGGCCCGCGACGGCGGCGACTGCGTATATTCCAGCAATGTCCGCATCAAAGAAGTGGCCTCCGAGAAGCACAGGAAATGCGCCCTTAAGGGCATCGAGCAGTACCGTCGCCGCCGCCAATCCCTTGTTCCCAGTGCGCAGAACATTGGTCGCCCCGATGCTACCTGATCCGATGTCACGAACATCGCCATGCCCCGCAGCCTTAGTCAGGAGCAATCCAAAGGGAATTGAGCCGCAAAGAAAACTTGCCGCCAATCCTAACAATATGTGGACCACTATGTATTCCATTGCCCGCCTTCCAATTTTCCTAAAGCTAAGTAATAGCCGCAGTTTCCACAAGCCAACTTGCCAAGAGAAGCTCCATTTCCGAACCATCTCCCCCGATCCTGCTGCTCGACACCGGCGTTGGCGGGCTAAGTGTGTTAGCCGAAGTGCGCAAAGCTTTGCCAGACGCGCGGCTGATTTACGCGGCTGATATGGCAGGTATTCCTTACGGCACGAAAACCGAGGCAGAGGTTGCGGCGCGGGTCACAGGCCTGTTGGGCCGGATGGCAGAGCGTTATCGCCCGCGCCTTGCCTGCATTGCTTGCAACACCGCCAGCACCATTGCGCTGGGCATGGTTCGCGAAGTGCTGGAGATTCCGATTGTCGGCACGGTTCCAGCGATCAAGCCTGCTGCCACCCTGACCAAGACCGGCGTCATAGGCCTGCTCGGGACACAAGCGACGATCCGACAAGCCTATGTCGACAATCTGGAATCTGAGTTCGCCGCTGGCAAACGCCTGATCCGCGTCGCCGCGCCTGATCTGGTGGATGTGGCCGAGGCGAAATTGCGCGGAAAACCGGTCGACATGAATGTGATCGAAAGCGCAGTCGCCGAGCTGAAATCGCGCGAGGGCGGAGACAAAATCGACACACTTGTGCTCGCTTGCACTCACTTCCCACTTTTGAAAGAAGAGATTGCGGCATGCTTCGGCGGCCCCGTCCAATGCATTGATGGTGCGGCCGGAATTGCGCGGCGGATTGCCACTTTGACCGAAGGGCAGGAGCTTACCGGTGCCAATGCAAGCATGGCGGTGACAACCGGCGATCTCGCCCATTTCCAAGAGCTCGCCCCGGTTTTGCTGGATCACGGGATCGATCAGATTGATCGATTTTAAGATTGCTTCTCGCGAATCATTCGCAAAGATCGCGCTAGAAATGCCTCGCGCACCGGCTTACATAGCCCCTCGATAGTTTCAGGACGGACGAGCAGCGTGAATTACGACCAGATCTTCGACAAGGCGATTGACCGACTTCACGAGGAAGGCCGCTACCGCGTTTTCATCGACATTATGCGGAACAAGGGCGCCTATCCCAATGCGCGCTGCTTCCACGGCCACAATGGCCCCAAGCCCATCACCGTTTGGTGCTCAAACGATTACCTTGCGATGGGCCAGCACGAAAAAGTCATCACCGCGATGGAAGATGCGCTGCACGATGTCGGCGCTGGCTCTGGCGGCACGCGCAATATCGGTGGCAACACCCATCTCCATGTCGAGCTTGAGAAAGAGCTGGCGGAGCTGCACGGCAAGGAAGGTGCGCTGCTTTTCACATCGGGCTATGTCTCCAACGATGCGACACTTTCGACACTGGCGAAATTGCTGCCGGGCTGTGTGATCTTCTCCGACGAATTGAACCACGCCAGCATGATCGCCGGCATCCGCAATTCGGGTTGTGAGAAGCGCGTCTTCAAGCATAATGACATGGCGCATCTGGAAGAATTGCTGGCCGCAGAAGACCCTACCACACCCAAAGTCATCGCTTTTGAAAGCGTCTATTCAATGGATGGCGATGTCGCGCCGATCCATGCGATTTGCGATCTGGCAGAGAAATACAACGCCCTCACCTATATCGACGAAGTGCATGCCGTGGGCATGTATGGCGATCACGGCGGCGGCATTTCAGAGCGTGACGAAGCAGCCGACCGCATCGACATTATCGAAGGCACTTTGGGCAAAGCCTTTGGCGTAATGGGCGGCTATATCGCGGCGGACACCAAAGTGATCGACTGCATCCGCTCTTATGCGCCCGGCTTCATCTTCACCACTTCGCTCAGCCCCGTTTTGGTCGCAGGCGTTCTGGCATCGGTGAAGCATTTGAAGAACTCTTCAGAAGAACGCGACGCTCAGCAAGCCAATGCCGCAATGCTCAAATCCAAGCTGGCCGACGCTGGCCTGCCAGTGATGAACAGCGTCACCCATATTGTTCCCTTGATGGTCGGCGATCCGGTGCGCGCAAAGAAGATCAGCGACATTCTTCTCGCCGAATATGGCGTTTACGTGCAGCCCATCAATTTCCCAACCGTGCCACGCGGGACAGAGCGACTGCGCTTTACCCCTGGCCCCATGCACTCAGAAGACATGATGGACGATCTGACTTCTGCCTTGGTCGAGATTTGGGACCGGCTCGATCTGGAGTTGCGTAAAGCGGCTTAATTGCGCACAATCCCCACACTATTGATTGGGTGGGGATCAAGTAATGGCGAAAATTCATCGCGTGCGCTGGGGCTTTCAGGACAATCGAAAGCATCAAAAATTTGTCGCAGAGCGCCTTAAAGGTCTAAAAGAAGGCCTCAAAACCGATATCCATGACAAGACGAGCGAGCATAGTCTTAGGCTTGCCACATGGAACATCATGCATTTCGGCAATTCGGGCAGTTACGACCGAACCGATGAATCCATGCTCTATATCGCAGAGATTATCGATCACTTCGATCTGGTCGCGGTGCAAGAGGTCAATCGCAACCTTAAGAAACTGAACGAGCTGGTCGAGAAATTCCTCGGCGATGGCTGGGATTATGTGGTCAGTGACACTTCGGGCAAACCAACAGGTGATGGCAAGAAAGACCTTGGCAATGACGAACGACTCGCCTTCCTCTTCCGCAAGGAGAAGGTGCAGTTCCTAAAAGAAGTGGGCGAGATTGTGCTGCCCACCGGCAGCGGGATCAATCAGGTCGGCGACGATGGAAAAGTCAGCGAAGTTCAGTTCGCCCGCACTCCCTTTGCCGTGACATTCAAGGCCGGATGGCTCGAATTCAAACTCGTCACGGTCCACATTCTTTATGGCGACAGCAGCAACTCCTCTGCGAAAATGAAGCAGCGACAGGATGAGATCGGGGCGATTGCCAAATTCCTCGCTGACCGACAGGATTACGAGCGCAAACAGGGCGTCTCAGTCGCCAAAGAAGATGGCTGGGTGAAGCCCGAAGAAGGCGGCTGGGATGCGAATTATATGCTGCTGGGGGATTTCAACATCGTCTCGCCCCAGCACAAAACGATGGAGCGGCTGGTCGAAAATGGCTTCGAGCCTGCGACCAACACGACCACCGATCTGGGCGACAAGCATCACTATGACCAGATCGCAGTCAAACCCGCCAATCCCAATTTCAAAGTGCTCAATTCAGACGCCTTCGACATGCTCGATTACGTCTATCGCGACGAGGATGCAGGCCATTACGTCAAAACTGCGAAGATCAAGAAGCTGCGCGATGACGGGCGCACTGAAAAAGAAGCGGAAACCTATTTCAAGCGCTACTACCGCCGGCACCAACTGTCTGACCACAAGCTGCTGTGGTGCGAATTGGCCATCGATTTCTCGGAAGAATATCTGGACGCGGTGATCGATGATGCGCCATAACCTTTGGGGGAGAGGGAATTATGGCAACCACATTCGATAGGACGCAGCTCAACACCGGCACGCTCGATATCCGGCCGATGACGCCAGCGATTGGCGCAGAAATATTGGACATTGATCTGGCGGCGCCTGATACGCCCGAACGCATCCCTGAAATTCGCGCCGCGCTGCTTAAGCATGGCGTCATCTTCTTCCGCAATCAGGACTTGAGCCAAGAACAGCATATCGCCTTTGCGCGCCATTTCGGCGAGCTTGAGGTGCATCCCGCCACGCCAAAAGATCAGCCCAATCCCGAGGTTTTGCGCATAGCCCACGGCCCGAAAAGCCGTGGTCAGGAAAACTATTGGCATTCTGATGTGACGTGGCGCGAGAAACCATCGCTTGGCTCAATCTTGCTTGCACGCGAAGTGCCCGAGGTGGGCGGCGACACTTGCTTTGCCAATATGCATCTTGCCTATGAGCGGCTTTCCGAAACGATGAAGGCACAATGCGAGCAGCTAACCGCAGTGCACGATATTGCGCGGGTCTTTGCCGGACGGCTTGATAAGGCGCCCGCTGACTTGCACGAAAAATTTCCGCCCCAGCGCCACCCCGTGATCCGCACCCATCCCGAAACTGGCGAGCGTGTAATCTACGTCAACACCGCCTTCACCTCGCATATCGAGGGAATGACAGCGCATGAGAGCCGCTGGCTGCTCGACCATCTGTACAAGACCGCAATGGATGCGGAGATTCAATGCCGCTTCCGTTGGCAGCAGGGCTCGATTGCATTTTGGGACAATCGCGTTTGCCAACACCTGGCCGTGTCCGACTATTTCCCGGCAAGGCGTGTGATGGAGCGGGTGACGATCGCGGGTGATAAGCCATATTTTGAGGTCTAATCGACGCTTTCCCTAGCGTCCTTTGCGCCTGCCTTTCCCTCCGCTAGCTTCACCCGCAAACGAGAATCGGGAGAGATCGAGAATGTACGGCAATCCAGACCAGAAATATGATGAGGTGGTGCTCGGACGCCGCTCGATCAGGGGCTATCTCGACAAGCCTGTCCCGCAAAAGCTGATCGAAGAGATTGTGGGCATGGCGATGCGCTCGCCTTCCTCGATGAACACCCAGCCTTATCACTTTCATATCATCACTGGCGAGCCGCTCGACCGCATCCGAAAGGGTAATACGGAGCGGATTTTGGCGGGCGAGCCCGACAGCCGCGAATTTCGCAAGGGTGGCCCGTTTGAGGGCAAGCACCGCGACCGCCAGGTCGGCTGCGCGATCCAACTGTTCGAAGCGATGGGTATTGGGCGCGATGACAAGGAAAAGCGGCAGGATTGGGTGCTGCGCGGATTTCGTCAGTTCGATGCGCCCGTTTGTGTCATCATCTCCTATGACAAAGAGCTGTCTGAGGCCGATGACACTGTGTTTGATTGCGGGGCCGTATCCACCGCACTGGTCAATGCCGCATGGTCGCGCGGGCTTGGCTGCGTGATCAACAGTCAAGGTATTATGCAATCGCCCGTTGTGCGCGAACATGCCGGAATCCCTGATGATCAAGTCATCATGAAGGCAATCGCTATGGGCTGGCCTGATGAGGATTTTGCCGCAAACCCGGTAAAAATCACTCGACGTGAAGTGAACGAGGCAGCACGATTTGTGGGGTTTGAATAGGGCGCTGGGCTAAGCCCCCTGCCCCTCGCGCCATTCGCGTTTGATCTTCTTCGCAAGGCTCCATTTGTGGACCTCCGTCGGGCCATCATAGATGCGGAAGGCGCGGATTTCGCGGAATAGCTGCTCGACGATTGTGTCGCCAGTCACGCCGGTACCGCCCATCGCTTGCACGCAGCGGTCCGCCACTTGGAAGAGCGTTTCTGACACAAATGTCTTCGCCATCGAGCTTTCGGTTGTGCCCAAGTCTCCTGTGTCGAGCACACCGGCACACCAATCAATCATCAGCGCGCAAGCTTTCAAATCAATCCGATTCTGCGCGAGCATAAAGCCAACGCCCTCGTGATCGATCAGCTGCTTGCCAAAGGCAGTGCGCTTGCAAGCGTAATCGGTTGCGATTTCCTGCGCACGATCAGCCAGTCCCAGCCAACGCATGCAGTGAGTTAGGCGCGCAGGCGCAAGCCGGATTTGCGCATATTTAAATCCCTCGCCCGCCTCGCCAAGCATCTGATCAGCGGGAACGCGCAAATTTTCGATAGAGATCACCGCATGACCGCCCGGCATGGAATTATCGATGGTCTCGAGCACGCGCTCTGTCACAATCGCCGGGTCGGGCAAATCGACAAGGAAGAGACACGCCCCGCCCTCGCTATCGGCCTCCACCGATTTGGCCATGATGATGCCGACCGCAGCACCCTCTGCCCCGGTGATGAAGGCTTTGCG
>CALLIO010000177.1 GCA_938009055.1 uncultured Altererythrobacter sp. | reverse complement strand
CTTTCTGCTCGCGATCTTCTTTCTGGGCGGCGTCGCAAGGATTTTCTCATTCCTCCAGATGGGACTGCCGCACCCTCTGTTTCAATTCCTCTGGGCTGTAGAACTCATCTTGCCGTTAGTGTTCTATTTCTGGCTGAGGTTTCTAACCTCGCAGGCGAGCGATGTTTCCTAGCAAGACGGCAGCTGAACGCAGGGCCGATGCGATTGTCCATGCGATTGGGCTTGCCTGGTTTGTCCCTGCAAGCACTGCCTTGTTTTACCAAGCTGCGATGCGCCACAATGGGGAAGTCCAGCTCGCCATAGCGACATATATTCTGGCCGGTTTTGCTTCGCTTGGCATCTCCATGGTCTATCATCTCGCGCCTTTGCACGACCTGCGGCCCGCACTGCGCAGATGGGATCACGCGGCGATATATCTCGCGATTGCTGGCACGTTTAGCCCGCTGCTGGTGATTTCAGGGACGACAAGCGCGACTGTGATATTGGCGCTCATTTGGAGCTTCGCCGTGTTTGGCATGGTGTTCAAACTTCGCGCCGGAGAGATCGATACGAAGTGGTCGCTCATCTCTTATCTGGGGCTGGGCGCATTTGCACTTGTCGCCTTGCCCGACTTTTGGGCAGAGCTGCCTCATGTCGTAAGCTACGCAATTGCTGCAGGCGGTCTGTTCTACATCATCGGCACGCAGTTTTACCGGCGCAAGACCATGCGCTTTCGCTATCCGATCTGGCACTCTTGGGGAACGTTTGGGGCAGCAAGCTTCTTCGCGGCCATCTGGCTCGCGGTCACACATTGACGCGATGACTGATGTTCGCCGTGACTAGGCTAGGGTGACAAAACTGTCGATCACGCGCTTTGTGCCGTAATCTTCAAACTCGATTTCAAGCTTATTGCCTTCTTGCGCCATCACGACGCCAGAACCGAACTTGTCATGATTGACCTGCGCACCGATGGCGATGTCGCCGCGCGGTTTCGCGGCAAAACTGGCGGCTGAACGGCTGTTTTCGCGCACGCGCGCTGGCTTTGTCTCATAGCCGTTTTCGATTGCGCGTTGCCATCCCGGGCCGCGCGCTTGCGAGCGATTTGGACGCTGGGTGGCGACATGGGCGAAGGGGTCTTCGCTTTCGGACCAATTGGCCTGCCACATGCTTGCTCCGCCGCTCATCGTGCTTTCCTGCTCGATATGGTCCGCGGGCAATTCCTCGATAAAGCGCGAAGGGATAGAGCTGGTCCATTGGCCATAGATCCGCCGGTTCGCGGCATGGAAGATGGTGCATTTCTGCTTGGCTCTGGTGATCGCCACATAGGCCAAGCGGCGCTCTTCCTCTAGCGAAGCAAGCCCGCCTTCGTCCAAGGAGCGCTGCGAGGGGAAGACGCCTTCTTCCCATCCGGGCAAGAAGACATTGTTGAACTCCAACCCCTTGGCGCCATGCATCGTCATGATGGTGACTTTCTCGCCTTCGTCAGAGGCATCATTATCCATCACAAGCGCCACATGCTCGAGGAAGTCGCCTAGCGTTTCATATTCTTCCATCGCGCGGACGAGTTCGGACAGGTTTTCCTGCCTGCCGGCGCTTTCTGGCGTGCGGTCCTTCGCCAGCATATCGTCATAGCCGCTTTCAGCCAGCACAGTGCGCAGCAACTCAGCAGGTGAAAGCTCGGCAGATTGTTCGCGCCAGCCCAAAAACTGTCGCATCAGCCCGCCAATCGTGTTCGCCGCGCGCGCAGGCAGCTCATCGCTATCAGCAAGTTGCAAGGATGCAGCGGCGAGCGGCTGTCCGGTGCGCCGTGCATGCTGGTGCATTTTTTCAAGTGTCTTAGCGCCAAGCCCGCGCTTGGGCTGATTGTATATCCGCTCAAACGCCAGATCATCTTGCGGTTGGGCAATGACCCGCAAATAGGCCAGCGCATCGCGGATTTCGGCCCGCTCATAAAAGCGAAAGCCGCCGATGATCCGATATTGCACACCGATCTGGATGAAGCGATCTTCAAATTCGCGGGTCTGATATTGCGCGCGAACGAGGATTGCGACTTCATCAAGGTTCGCACCTTCGCCCTCTAACCGCTCGATAGCCTCGCCCACGCGGCGCGCTTCTTCCGGCGCGTCCCACACACCAGTGACGGTGACCTTGTCGCCGCCATTAATCTCGGTCCATAGCGTCTTTCCAAGCCGCTCCGAATTGGCCTTAATCAGGCCCGCAGCAGCGCCCAGAATATGCGGGGTTGAGCGGTAATTCTGCTCAAGCTTGATAACCTTTGCGCCGGGAAAATCCTTTTCAAACCGCAGGATATTGGCAACTTCTGCCCCGCGCCAAGAATAGATCGACTGGTCATCATCGCCTACAACGCAGATGTTCTTGTGGCTTTGCGCCAGCAGACGCAGCCACAGATATTGGACAGCATTGGTGTCCTGATACTCATCGACGAGGATATATTTGAAGCGGCGCTGATATTGCTCAAGCACTTCGCGGTTGGCACGAAATATGTTGAGCACATGCAGCATCAGATCACCGAAATCGCAAGCGTTCAGAGCTTTGAGGCGGTCTTGATAAAGCCGGTAGAATTTCGCCCCGTGCCCATTGGCGTAACTTTCATTCTCGACCGCATCGAGATCAGCCGGGTTAAGGCCGCGGTTCTTCCATCGGTCGATCAATCCCGCCAGTTGGCGTGCGGGCCAGCGCTTCTCGTCCAGATCATTTTCGGTGATGAGCTGCTTGAGTAAGCGAATCTGATCGTCTGTGTCGATGATCGTATAATTGCTCTCAAGCCCCGCTAATTCGGCATGGCGGCGCAGCATCTTTGCGCAAATTGAATGAAACGTGCCAAGCCACGGCATGCCCTCTACCGCTTCGCCCAAATGGCCAGCGACCCGTTCGCGCATTTCGTGCGCGGCCTTGTTGGTAAAGGTGACGCACAGGATTTCTGATGGCCAAGCGAGCCGCATCGCCACCAAATGGGCAAGGCGCGCGGTGAGCGCGGCGGTTTTGCCCGTTCCCGCGCCGGCCAGCATCAATACGGGGCCATCGGTTGTCAGCACAGCTTCGCGCTGGGGGTCGTTCAGCCGCGCGGCATAAGCGGGAATGCGCGCATCATCCGGGGCTGTGGGAAGAGTGTCTGGCGAGCTCATAATTGTGCGAACATGTAGAGAACGAATGCAGCGCAGGCAAGCGTGTCTGCTGCATCTGGCGGGCAAT
>CALLIO010000176.1 GCA_938009055.1 uncultured Altererythrobacter sp. | reverse complement strand
CAGCGGCTGTGGGTCGAAATGCCCAAGACTTTCACCCACTTCCATCCGCTCGGCTATGTGCTTGTGGTGATGCTGGGCGCGGGCGTGGCCGAACGTTCGGGCTTCTTCGCTGCTGCAATGTCCAAAGCGGTCAAGGGCGCGCCAACCGCGCTGCTCACGCCCGTTGTGGCGCTGGTCGCCATGCTGGGCAATCACGCGGCTGACGCTGGCTATGTCGTCCTGATCCCACTGGCGGGAATTTTGTTCGCCGCTGCCGGACGCCATCCGCTTGCCGGAATTGCCGCAGCCTTTGCTGGTGTTTCGGGCGGTTTCTCAGCCAATATCTCACCCGGCCAGCTCGACGCACTGCTGTTTGGCATTACCGAAGAAGCAGTCGCAGCAAGCGCGCTCGACCCCAGCTGGACCGCCAATATTGCAGGCAATTGGTACTTCATCAGCGCGATGACGCTGCTCTATCTCCCGATCATCTGGTATGTAACTGACAAGGTTATCGAGCCGCGCCTGGGCGCATGGACGGGCGGCGCATCGGCCGGCATGGATGCCGATGGCACCAGCCCCGATCCAACCGAACATGATGGGCCGCTTGCTTCAAAAGGCCTGCGCCATGCAGGCCTCTCCGCGCTGTTTGTCCTCGCACTGTGGATCGCGATGGTGGTTTCGCCGGGCACTCCGCTGATTGACGAGGCAGCATGCCTTGGCGAAGACGGCGCGCGGATTGCCGATTGCTCAATCCATACCGAGCTTGGCCCGCTTTACCGTTCGCTTGTCGCGGCCTTCTTCCTGCTTTTCCTGCTCACTGGTTGGGCTTATGGCCGCGCGACCGGCGTGATCAAAAACCACCGCGATCTGGTCAATATGATGGCCGAAAGCATGAAGGACATGGGATATTACCTCGTCCTTGCTTTTGCGGCAGCGCATTTCGTGGCGATGTTCGGTTGGTCGAACCTTGGCCTTATCACTGCCGTACACGGGGCCGCTGGCATCCAGTCAACCGGATTGCCCTTGCCGCTTGTGCTGGGTCTGATGGTGATCTTTGCCGCTTTGCTCAACCTGTTCGTAGGCTCCGCCAGCGCGAAATGGGCGCTGCTCGCCCCGATCCTCGTGCCGATGCTGATGCTGCTGGGTATCAGCCCCGAGGGCGCAACCGCTGCTTACCGCGTGGGCGATAGCGCGACCAATATCATCACGCCGCTGATGGTCTATTTCCCACTGATCCTGGTCTTTGCCCAGCGTTGGAAGAAGGATTTCGGCCTTGGCAGCTTGACCGCGATGATGGTGCCTTATTCGATCTGGCTGCTGATTTCTGGTGTGATCCTGATCGTCGCATGGTTCTATCTCGGCATTCCGCTGGGGCCTGATGCGCCGGTCGATTATGCGCTTCCTGCTGCGACGGGGTGAAACCTTTCAGGCTAGGTCAACGAACCTCTATCTAGAGGAGAGAATATGTTCACCGCTCAAAACTGCCTGAAACTGGCTTTCGCGCCTGTGGCCGCCTTTGCGCTGATGGGCGCTGCGCCGCAAAGCTACACGCTTGATACCAAGGCAAGCTCGATTGCTGCCAAGGTGCCGTTCCTTGGCCTTGGCAGCCGGACAGCCACCTTCAATACAATTACGGGCAGTGTGAAATTCGTACCGGATGAGCCAAGCGCAGCCCGCGTCAATGTCACGATCCATACGCGCGATATCAAAGCGCCGGATTCGCTCACATTGAAGCGGCTGAAGTCGGAAAAGTTCTTCTGGGTCGAAAAATATCCGACCGCGCGCTTTGTTGGGTCAAACCTGACGATGACCAGCGCCAGGCAGGGCAAAATTTCCGGCAAGCTAACAGCGCGCGGCGTCACGCGGCCCGAAACGCTTTACGTGACATTCGGCCAAGCGCCCTCCTCCGCCATGGGTAAGCCGATTGGCCTTACCGGCAGCATGAAAATCAACCGCAAGAATTACGGCATGAATTCGTTCAATCTGGTGGTAGGCAAAACTGTGACGATCAATCTGAAAGCGCGAATGGTACCGGGCTAAAGCTCAGCTGCGATCAGCCTTCGAAATCAAATCCATTGCCGATCGATCCCAGCGCATGGGACGTGGCCTTGGGCAGATCGCTCCAGCGCCACTCCATCTCATCGTCCTCGATGTTGCCTTGCGCATCTTTGCGCCTTTTGGTCAGATAATTGACGCTGGTTTGGCGCATTTCGCCGCTGGCTCTGTGAACATAGCTGCGCTCAAACCCGATCAGCTCCATTGCATCGCCATCCCAACGAAACTGGAAGCGGTGACTGGACGTGCTCCAACTTCCCGCATTGGCGAAAGATAGGATGTGGAGGTGGAGCGAACCCTTATCGATGCTCATGAACTCATAAGGGTCACTGATAGTCGGGCTGTCATGGTCAGGGATGATCGCGCTGTCGGTTGCAACCAGATGATATTCGCCTGCGTTCTTTTGCAGTAGCACAAGCACCGTGCGCGCGTTGGCATCATAATAATCCATGCCTAGCCTGTCGGGATTGCTCATCATCTTGGCCGGATCATTCTTCTGAACGACAAGCACGCTATCGGTTAGACCGTTGCCATCAAGATCGCCGGTCACCTTGTCATAGAGTTTCCAACGCGGCGGCACGAAGGCAATGTCGCGCCATGCCATCTTGCCAATCCGAAAGGGGTTCTGCGTGGGCGACGGCGTTGCCGGGGCATCTGTCGCTTGCGCGGGCAAGGCCAGGGAACTGGCGAGCGCAGCGAGAGAGTATGCAATGCTCATTCCTGCGCGTCCCGATCATCATCCAAATCGTCGCCCAAATCGTCGCCTAGATCTCTGGCGACCTTGGGATCGGACAGCAGCTT
>CALLIO010000175.1 GCA_938009055.1 uncultured Altererythrobacter sp. | reverse complement strand
AAGAGCTGGGGCTGACCTTCGTCCATCCTTTCGATGATCCCGATGTGGCCGCAGGGCAGGGCACGGTCGCGCTCGAAATGCTCGATCAGCAACCCGATCTCGATTGCATCGTCACACCGATAGGTGGGGGCGGGCTGATATCGGGCATGGCCACGGTCGCGCGCGCTTTGAAGCCGGACATGGATGTGTTCGGTGTGCAGGCTGCGCTTTATCCCAGTATGTATAGCAAGATGAAGGGCAAGGCGCTTGATTGCGGCGGCGATACTTTGGCAGAAGGGATTGCAGTCAAGGCACCGGGCGAGTTCACCTCTTGGATTGTCGACAGACTGGTCGATGACATTTTCCTCGTGCCTGAGAATCGCTTGGAACGCGCGGTGTCCCTGCTTCTCCAGATTGAGAAAACAGTGGTGGAGGGAGCCGGCGCTGCTGGCCTTGCCGCAGTGCTCGACAATCTGGATCGGTTTGCGGGCAAGAAGATCGGCCTCGTCCTTTGCGGCGGCAATATTGATACGCGGCTGCTCGCCAATGTGCTTTTGCGCGATCTGGCGCGGCAAGGTCGGCTGGCGCGGCTGCGCGTTACCTTGCAGGATCGCCCGGGCGCGCTCTTCAAAGTGATGCGCGAATTTGACGCGCATAACGTCAACATTATCGAGATTTACCACCAGCGCATTTTCACTGGGCTTCCTGCCAAGGGGCTCATCACTGATATTGAGTGCGAAGCGCGCGACCGTGACCAGCTGGATGCACTTGTCACCACCCTGCGCAGCAAGGGCTACAGCGTGGATTCGGTTGAACTGAACTGATCTGGCGCAAATATTGGGGCGTCTGGGGGTAATTTCTTGGTTAAGACCCTTTAAGGATTGGCCCCGGTCAGGCATAAAACTCCTCTGTTCAACGCAGCGCACCGATTCTCGGCGGGAATAGCGCGCGCGCAAGAGGATGATGTCAGGCCAGTGACCGCACCGATACGCTTCCCCCGGTTCTTCGTCACCAGCCCTGCCCCTTGCCCCTATTTGCCTGGCCGCAGCGAACGCAAAGTCTTCACCGAGCTTAAGGGCGATCACGCCGATCAGCTGAACGAAGCGCTTGGCCGGATCGGCTTCCGCCGCAGCCAAACCGTGGCTTATCGCCCCAGCTGCCTTGGTTGTCAGGCCTGTGTTTCGGTCCGCGTTGTTGCCGAAGAGTTCAAGCCTTCCTCAACCCAGCGCAAGAACCTGCGCCGCAATGGGGATCTGATCGCAACCGAATGCCGCCCTTGGGCGACCGATGAACAGTTCGATCTGCTGCTCAAATATCTCAAACAACGCCATCCAGAAGGCGGCATGGCCGCGATGGACGAGATGGATTATGCCGATATGGTCGAGCATACGCCTGTGTCCAGCTGTCTGATCGAATATCGCGAGCCCACCGCTGACGGTTCACCGGGCCGCCTTGTCGGCGCTTGCCTGACCGACCGGCAAAGCGACGGCCTGTCGATGATCTACAGCTTCTACGATCCCGACCACACCGCGCGAGAGGGGTTGGGCAATTACATCATTCTCGATCACATCCGCCGCTCTCAGGCCGATGCATTGCCCTATGTTTATCTTGGCTATTGGGTCGAGGGATCGCCGCGCATGCAATATAAGGTGCGCTATCGTCCGCTGGAAAAGCTCACTCGCGATGGTTGGGCGCGGCTGAGTGCAGAGGAGCAATCACAACTGATTGCCGATGCGACCAAGCCGCGCGATGTTTCGGATGAACCGCTGCCCGATGGGGCCAGCAAAGACGGTCAGCAGACCGAATTCACCACGACATAAAGCGAGTAGCGGCGTTCCGCCCGACTATCCGCGCGCATAAAGCTGCGCTTCTTCACTGCGCCTGCGAGTAAGACCGCGTAATTCGCGCCCGCCTGCCTTATTCCACCGCTTGAATTCCGCCACCGCGCCTTCAAAATCGCCGGCCTTGTGTTTCTTGGTCAGCGTTGCTCTGCCAATCGCTCCAGTGTTGTAGTGAAACGAAGTCATGGCGTCGAACTGGGGCTGACTGGTTGGTGCTCCATCCAAAGCGCGGGCAACATCGGCGGCATAGCGGATCAAGTCGCGGGTCAGGCGCGCATCGCATTCGCCCTGCGTCCACACAGTGCCCGGGCCAATACCCTTGCCGGTTGCGCCCCAGCCGATAGTCCACGGGTGAGCGCCGGTGCCAGGATCGGGATAGGCTTCGACTAGGCCATCCTTGCGCAGCCGCGCGCAGCCTTCATATTTCTTGATGAGCGCGGTTCCCGCTGCGCCAATGGTGCGAATATCGCTTTTGCGGGCGGCCATATTGGACACAGTTGAGCCATTCACCAAAGACGAGCCACCTTTTCCTTTAAGGGCAGCATCAATCGTATCATCGAGGCGATCAACCTCGTTTTGCTCAAAGCCGCGCCCGAGAAGTTTGCGGACAGTGTCGAAAATGGGTTTGCGCTTGAAGGGGGCGTTCATGCTGTAGCCTTTCGATTGAGCGAATCCAACGCTGGGTTGGACTTGCAAATAGGCGCAGCAATTAGGCAGAAAATCGGGATGTAGGAAAATGGTTTTCTTGCGCGAAGGCGCT
>CALLIO010000174.1 GCA_938009055.1 uncultured Altererythrobacter sp. | reverse complement strand
TTTTTTCATCGCTTCCAGCTCATCATCAATTGCATCTGCGCCTTCTAGAGCGTCGATCTCATCAGCAAGGCTCGGCTTGCCGCCGTTTTCGCCAATGCCCATTGCATCGGCGCGCCCTTCTGCAAAATCGACACGGCGTTCCATCTGATCAAACTTTGACAAAGCTTCATCGGTGCGTTCCGTGCTCATCAAGCTGCGCAGTTTTACGCGGTTCTCAGCGCTTTCCAGCCGCGCTGCGATTTGCGTCTGGCGGCTGCGGGCTTCGCGCAAGCGATGCTGGAGCTTTTGAATGTCTTCCTCATAAGCGCGCAAAGCATCGTCGAGGACGGCAATCTCTTCCTTCAGCCGGTCAGCCATATCGCCAGCCTTCTTTTTCTCAACCAGAGCGGCACGGGCCAGATCTTCGCGGTCTTTCGACAGCGCCAATTCTGCCTTCTCGCCCCAATCGGCTTGCAGCCGGTCAAGCTTGACGGTGTGGCGGTGCATTTCTTTCTGGTCGGCAATGGTGCGGGCCGCACTGGCGCGCACTTCAACCAATGTCTCTTCCATTTCGAGGATAATCATGCGGATCATCTTCGACGGGTCATCCGCCTGGTCGAGCATGTCGTTGAAGTTGGCAGCAATGATATCACGCGTGCGGCTGAAAATGCCCATAAAGGCGACTCCGTAATTGTTGGCCGCAGAGCTGATCGGGCTCGGCGGGATTGATTGTGTAGGTGTAGGGCTTCGGCGCAGGCGATCAATCTCTGCGTCGAGCCGCGACACCTCGCGACCGCTAGATTTGGCACTAGAACGGGGTTGGGCCGGAGCTTCGACGTCGAGACTGGAATTGACGCCTTGGGGATTGCTCGAGGGGGGGGAAGAGCGCTCCGGCCCGAGGTCAGACTGCTTGGTCGGTTTCGTCATGCGATCTCTACTGTATCGCCGCCGATGGCCGCAGCCATAACTGGTGAGGGTTGCATTTGGGTCGACAAAGCGACCAGCAGAACCATTGCCGCGATGCTGGCAAGGGATGCCTGACCGAGCTTGGTTTTGTAGAATTCGCTGTCGTACATGATCGTGTCTCCTTGAGAGTTGACCATGGTTTTGCAAAGGGTGTGCCAAACTTGAAAAATGGCTTAAAATCAGCGCTTAAGCGGATTTTGCCAATTCCTCGGTTGGTTTTTATTGCCAAGCATTGGGAATTTTCACTATAGGTTGGCAAATGGAGCGCGAGAATCAATTTATTGGCCAGTCCGGAGCGTTTTTGGACGCAGTTGAGCGGGCCTCTCGCGCGGCGCCCATGCAGCGTCCCGTGCTCGTGATTGGCGAGCGGGGGACAGGCAAGGAATTGATCGCAGAGCGCCTTCACCGCCTGTCCTCGCGCTGGGATGAACCGCTCGTCACCATGAATTGCGCAGCCTTACCAGAGACGCTGATCGAGGCGGAATTGTTTGGTCATGAAGCCGGCGCATTCACGGGGGCTACAGGCGCGCGGGCGGGAAGGTTTGAAGAAGCCGACAAAGGCACGTTATTTCTCGACGAATTGGGAACATTGTCGATGGCAGCGCAGGAAAGGCTGCTGCGCGCGGTCGAATATGGGGAGGTTACCCGCATCGGCTCCTCGCGCCCGGTCCGGGTGGATGTGCGGATTGTGGCTGCGACCAATGATGATCTGCCAGCGCTAGCCAAATCGGGCGAGTTTCGCGCTGATCTGCTCGACCGGCTGAGCTTTGAAGTCATCACTCTGCCTCCGCTGCGCGTGCGCGAAGGGGATGTGGGCGTATTGGCAGAATATTTCGGGCGGCGAATGGGGTCAGAGCTTGGCTGGGAAGCGTGGCCGGGTTTCGCTTCGCATGTTTCAGAACAGCTCGATAAATATGGCTGGCCGGGCAATGTGCGCGAATTGCGCAATGTGGTCGAGCGCGCGGTCTATCGCTGGGACAATTGGGGGGAGCCGATTGCCCATGTCCAGTTTGATCCTTTCGACAGTCCGTGGAAACCGTTCGCGCCTGAACATCGCAGACCAATTCCCGCGCCTGCTCCTCAGGAAACCGAGCAGGGTGCCAGTGCGCCAGCTGCGCCGCAGCTTGATACGATCGATGATCTGCGCGGCGCGGTCGATGCGCATGAGCGGGCGATTGTAGAGCATGCGCTGGGCAAACATCGTTGGAACCAGCGCCAAACGGCCAAGGCTTTGGGGCTTAGCTATGACCAGCTGCGCCATTGCATTAAGAAGCACGGATTGGCTGAAAACAGCGACTGATGGGGTTGCACTAGCGAATAATTAAGCACCTTTGCCTATTCATGTTGCCTTTGAAAATAGGGGTGATCTGATGGATTTGGGCCGGGGAATTGCTGGATTTGTTGGCGTCGCATTTATCGCGGCTGTCGTGGCCTTTTCCGTGTCTGCACCGCGCAATGCCGACGATATGATGAATCAGGAAATGGCATCCTTGGGCGGTAAAAGCATCAATCAGACGATGGCGGAAACCCAAGCAGAAGCGCGGGCCGATCAGTGTGAGCGCTTTTCTCAATTGGCGAGCGATGCGTGGGACAAGGCGGTCAACAACGATACGCTGGAACGCGACACTGCGAAGATTGAAGAGATGGATCGCCAAGCGGAACGGTTCTGCGAATAGTCCGCGCAAAGCAGCAACATCCATGAAAGGCTGAGGCTAGAATGCTTGGTTGCATGGCCGATTGCCTTGATATTTGCCTTACCATTCCATAATTCTAGAAATATGGAAACGAATCGAATTGATCAACCTTCTGCTCTTGGGTCACTTGCTGCTTTGGCGCAGGGGAGCCGGCTCGATATATTCCGTTTGCTGGTGCAGGCGGGGGCATCGGGTCTGCCCGCAGGAGCCATTGCCGAGCGGTTGGATTTGCCCCCCAGCTCGCTTTCGTTTCATTTGAGCAATCTGGCGAAGGGCGCATTGGTCACATCCAAACGCGAAGGGCGCTCGATCATCTATTTCGCAAATTTCGACCAGATGCGCGGCCTTCTTGCCTATCTGCTCGAAGATTGCTGCGCGGGAAAATGTTCGCCCAGTGGTGATCTTGCCGCATTGGAAAAGGAATTGCCGTTATGAAACGCTTTCACCTCAATATGCGCGTCGATGATATGGAGGCTTCGACACGCTTCTACACGCAGTTTTTCGGCGCAAAGCCAAGCGTGGACGAACCGGACTATAGAAAATGGATGCTCGATGATCCTTTCATCAATTTCTCGATCGAGCC
>CALLIO010000173.1 GCA_938009055.1 uncultured Altererythrobacter sp. | reverse complement strand
CACCATGCCTCGTAAAAGGCAGGGTCTTCGGCGGTGACTTCATCAAAAGCGCTGGCCATCACTGTGACCACATCGCCGCGCGCTTCATCTGCTCCAACAGCGGCAGAAATCAGCTCTTGCAGCTTTTCCTCATCCGCCGGGGCGAGCGCAGCCAAGGCTTCGGCATCAACCGCAACAGCAACTGAAAGCCGCGTTAGCCGGCCAGAAGGCGCGGTTGTAACCGCCACCTCGCGGCCCAACTCATACTGGCGGCGCGCGCTAGTTTCGCTATCGGTCGGCGGGTTGGGATCAGCAACTGCCCCCTCGCCTTCGGGATCGGGCGCTTCCTCCACCAGATCAGCGGGCGGCGGCGGCGTATTGGCAAGCACACCGGGCACACCGCCAGCGGCATCATTGCCCGCCCGCCGCGTTGCGCTCATCTCGCTTTCGGAACGCACCACGCCTTCGGGTTCATAGGTTTCGCGCGCAGAAGTTGTCTCGCTTTGCTCAAGCGCAACCTGCACTTCGGTGGAGAAGTTCCCCTCGCCCAGCATCGGCACCAGCAATTGCGAGACTTGTTCGCGTAATTTGGCTTCGAACTCGCGCTGGAGCATCAAGCCATCATGCACGCTATCGCTTTCTGTCGAAAGCAAACGCCCGTTCTGATCGACCACGCGCACCGATTGGGGGCTGAGGCCGGGCACAGAACCAGCGACCAGATTGACGATCGCATTGACTTGATCGGAACCCAGCGAACCCCCGCGTGCAAGGCGCACCATGACAGAGGCGCTGGCCGGACTGTTGTCGCGAACAAAGACCGAGCGTTCCGGCGTTGCCAGATGGACGCGCACCGACTTGATGCCGTCGATCTCTTGGATAGTCATCGTCAACTCGCGCTCGCGCGCCAGCCGCAAGCGTTCGCCCTCCATCGTGCGGCTTGCGCCCATGGGAATTGAATCGAGCATGTCCGTGGCAGATTGCGGCGTTGCCATTCCGGTCGTGCTCGCCACTTGCATCCGCGCGCGATAGACATCGTCTTCCGCCACGCTGACGCGGCCCGTGGCAGCATCGATTTCATAGGCTATCCCAGCGCTATCAAGCGCCTGTGCAACCTGCGCTCGCTCGGTATCGGTAAGATCGGAATAGAGCACGCGGCTGGGACCGGATGCGATGGCAAGATAGGCAAGACCTGCAATCACAATCGCACCAAACGCGCCCACAGCTGGCAAGGCACGGCGCACGGCTGGCTGGCTGGTGAAAGCGGAAAACCGCTGCGACCAGTTGGGCTCGCCCAGATCAAGCGGAATGCCCGGCCCGCCAGTGGCAGGCGCAGAAGGAAGTGTGGCTTCGGCCATCTATCTAACCTCCCATCCGCATGATTTCTTGATAGGCTGAGAGCAATTTGTTGCGCACTTGCAAGGTAGCTTCGAAGGCGACGCTCGATTCCTGGCGCGCCAGCATAACCTGCGTCACATCGGTCACTTCGCCGCGTTCATAAGCGGCCGCCATATCGCTCGAACGCTTCTGGATCGCGCTGACATTATCAACTGCGCCGCTCAGCGTATCGGCAAAATCGCCCAAGGGGCCGTTGGCCTGCGCGACGCCGGTTGGCGCAGAGGACTTTGCATCTTCAACCGCGCCCGTTTGCGCAGGGCGCGCTTGCTGCAAAGCTTCGCTGCGCTCGAGGATTTGCTGCCTCAGCGCCATAATATCGGCAAGCCCGCCCGGCTTTGCCCCGCCTGAACCATTGACCGTGCTCATCGTGTTGCTCCTGCCGAAAGCAGGCCGGTTTCGCGCATGCTGGCGAGGCGATAGCGCAAGGTGCGTTCAGAGATACCTAGATGCTTGGCGGTTTTCGCACGGTGCCCGCCGCAATGGTCAAGCGCAGCGATAATGGCCTGCGCTTCGGAGCGGAAGGCGACATCGGACAAGGAGCCTGCGGCTTTCTCGCTCGAAACCTCGCCCTCCGATGCTGCGGCAATCGGTGCATCAATAGGCGTAGCAGGCACAGCCGCTTCACCCATCACCGCGCTGACGCTGGCATCGAACTGAATATGCTCAGGCTCAATCATAGCATTTTCGCCGCACAATAGGATCGCGCGGCGGATAACATTTTCCAGCTCGCGGACATTGCCGGGCCAAGCATGTCCTTGAAGCCGCGCCAATGCAGCATCTGAAATCCAGCCTGCCTCGATCGTTGCGGTTGAATGACGCAGCATCATGCCAAAGGCGAGCGGAGCAATATCTCCGGGGCGTTCACGCAAAGCGGGCAGGCGCATTGGAAAGACATTGAGCCGGTAGAACAAATCTTCGCGGAAGCGCCCTGCGGCAACTTCTTCGGACAATTCGCGATTGGTGCAGGCGACAACGCGCACATCGACCTTGATCGGTTGTGTCGCGCCCAGCGGCAGCACTTCGCCTTCTTGCAATGCGCGCAGCAATTTCGCCTGTAGCGCGACGGGCATTTCGCCAATTTCATCAAGCAGCAAAGTGCCCTTATCGGCGGCGCGGAACAGACCTTGGCCCGCATCACTCGCGCCGGTGAAAGCGCCCTTCTTGTGTCCAAACAGCAAAGCTTCGAGCATCGCTTCGGGCATGGCGGCGCAATTGACCGCGACAAATCGGGCTTCGTTGCGCGCGCTTACGCGGTGGAGGAAACGCGCGAAGACTTCCTTGCCGGTGCCCGATGGCCCGCCGATCAGAACCGGAATGTCGCTTGCCCCGAGCCGTTCGGCCAAAGTGCACAGCGCGAGCGATTGATTGTCCCCTGCTATCGGGGTGTGCGGCGTCGCAGCGCCTGCAAGCAAGGCTGCCGCTGCGCTGCCTTGATCCTCGCGGCGATAGCATAGCCGCACGTGAACAGGCGATATCCGCTCCAGCTTGGGCGTACCCTCTGTCAGATTGAGCTCGATGGTTTGCGCTGGCGGCCTTGGACCGTCGCCGCGCCGCATCTCACCACTCAAGGCATTGCGATCTTGCGAGCTAACAATGTGAATGGGGCTCGACTGAAAAGCCGATACCAAAAGCGGCAAGGTCGCATCCAACAGATCGCTGCATTGCTGCGTAAGGGGAGACGTGCGAATGACCGGCTTCATAAAATTTCCCATATTAAGGATGTTCTTGCGAGGACTATGACGCCTCCACGTCCAAAGGATTGCAAACTTAAGGGCAGGTAGTTTCCCAGAGGGCGCAATGCTGGGCGAGATGCTGGGCAGCGTGGCGGCCAACCTCGGCTTCGGCGCATCGCGAGGCATATAATGGGATCGCGCTTTTCCCGATCGCGAGAAATTTAGGGGCTTAAAGTTTCGCCAGCGCAGCCGGTCTTGTTGGTGGCAGCCACGGTTTCAACAGGGCTGTGGCAATCTTAGGAGACTAATGAAATGACCGTAATCAACACCAATATCTCGGCACTGCGGGCTTCGAATGCCAGCACATCTGCCAGCGCAATGCAGAGCCAGGCAATGGAACGCCTGTCCACCGGCAAGCGCATCAATGGCGCGAAAGACGACGCGGCTGGCCTTGCGATTGCAACCGGCATGACATCCGACATCCGCGCGATGAACCAGGGCATTCGCAACGCCAACGATGGCATGGCTCTGGCGCAAACAGCGGAAGGTGCGCTCGATGAAGTGTCGAATATGCTCCAGCGCGTTCGTGAATTGGCCGTCCAGTCAAGCACCGGCACATACAATGCGGAAAGCCGCGGTTACATGGACATCGAAGTTGACGAGCTGCAAGCGCAGATCAGCGACATTTTGTCCAACACCGAGTTCAACGGCGTCGACCTGTTCTCGACCACTAGTGGCACGGATGTAACGGTAACAATCGCTTTGGATGCGACCAACACGGTTGATCTGACCAGCACTGCTATCGATGCAACCAACATTTCAACAACGGCGCTGGATGTGACGACTGATACACTGGCCGGCACGACCATCACCAATGTCGATGCAGCGCTGGATGATGTGAATGCGACACGCGCTTCTCTGGGTGCAGGCCAGAACCGCCTCGAATCAGCGGTTGCCAATCTGACCACCAACTCGACGAACCTGGCCGACGCGCGTTCGCGGATCGAGGATACCGACTATTCGGCAGAATCGACCGCTTTAGCAAAGTCACAGATCCTCTCGCAGGCTTCAACCGCCATGCTGGCCCAGGCAAACCAGTCGCAGCAAAACGTCCTCTCGCTGCTTAGGTAAGAAGGGTCGCACCAAGTCCAGTAGCCCCTCCACTGGACTGACCATAGAGCTTCGGAATGGCGCTTCGCTGTTCCGAAGCTCTTTCGCGTTTTCAAAATTGTTGGACTTCAGGCTGCCACTTGATTGGTTGGTTGATCAGGGAAACCATGCTCAGTTTTTGCCTCACCCGAAGAGCGTTTGAGCAAAGGCCGCAGCACAATCTCGATCATCCATTCTTGCTCGGCATCATCTGCATCGCCGAGGCGCGGAGGCTGGGCCAGCAACACTGATTGCGGCGACAGGCATTCGAAGATGCCGGGACCGCGCCGCTCGATCCCATCAAGATGCACGGGCACTTGTACGCGGGCATCTTCCCCATTTCCCAAGGCCTTTAGGGCATCAACGGGCGAGGCGGTGGCGGTGGCGATTTCAACCCATTCAAGCGCTGCGCCCAATTGCACTGCGACCGAATAGCGCGCCGCACCGATTGGCAGGCGAAGTGCAAAGAAACCATCATGCGTGGCGGTCGCCAAAGCCTTTTGTTCCGACGCATCCTCTCCGGCCAGATAGATAACCGGCAGATCAAACGAGCTGGGTGCACTATCATCATAGGTGAAGCTTAGACCAAAGGCTTTTTGCGCAAATAGCGACAGGCGC
>CALLIO010000172.1 GCA_938009055.1 uncultured Altererythrobacter sp. | reverse complement strand
GCTCTTGCGAAGCTTGGCGAGTTTGGGGGGAATCGTGGCGAGGCAGTACGGGTTGCGCTGGCCTTCTCCTTCCCAATATTCCTGATGGTAATCCTCTGCGCCATACCATTCGGCTGGCCCTTCGATAGTGGTCACAGCCGTGCCGGAATTGTCTGCATTCCAGCGCGCAATCGCGGCTTCTGCCTCTGCGCGTTGACCATCATCCAAGGGAAAGATGGCGCTGCGATATTGCGTGCCCACATCATTGCCCTGACGGTCCAATTGGGTTGGATCATGGGTGCCAAGGAAGACATCGTAAATCTCTGGCAGGCTGATCGTGTCAGGATCGAAAGTGACGCGGATGCCCTCGGCATGGCCGGTCGTCCCGCTGCACACAGCTTTGTAAGTCGGATTGGGAACATCGCCGCCAATATAGCCCGATTCCACTTCCGAAACGCCGATCACGTCACGAAACACTGCTTCTGTGCACCAGAAACATCCGCCCGCAATGATCGCCTGCTTGCTGCTTGCCATTTGTCGATTCTCCTCAGCTGCCTATCCAATAGGGATCGCGAGCGCGCTTGTCATCGCAGCGTCATAGCTTAGAAGCAACGGCAATCCGAACTCAAGAAGAGGACCACTAAAAGCCATGAAACACGCAATCACAGCTCTCGCCGGCCTTGCCGCACTGACCCTATCGGCCCCTGCAATGGCAGATGACCACGCGATGGATGACAGTCTGGCAAGCGTCCTTGCCTCTGACACGCGCGGAGATGACGGCGCGCGCGACAAATATCGCAATCCTGCTGAAACGCTCGCCTTTTTCGGGGTTAAGCCCGATATGACAGTAGTCGAATACGGCCCGGGCGGCGGATGGTACACGCGAGTGCTCGCGCCTTATCTCGCACCCAAGGGCAAATACATGGCTTTGAATTCAGACAGCGACGCGGCCAGCTACTCCACCCGCGCCCGTGAAGCGCGTGCCAAGGGTTGGACCGAGCGTTTCAAAAGCTCTGTCGCTGAAATGCTGGGGGGAAAAGCGGATGATGTCACCGCATTTGAAACCGATGAGATGCCCGAAGAATTGGAAGGCACAGCCGACCGCGTGCTGATCTTCCGCTCGATGCATGGTCTCAACAATCGCAATACGGCCGACACCGTGCTTAAGGCCGCGCGCAAATTGCTGAAAGCTGATGGCATGGTTGGCGTTGTCCAGCACCGCGCACCCGAAGGCGCAAGCTGGGATGATTACGTTGGCCGTCAGCGTGGCTATCTCCCGCAAGAAACAGTGATTGCTTTGTTCAAAGCCAATGGGTTTGAGCTTGCAGGATCGAGCGAAATCAACGCCAACCCCAAGGATACAGCCGATTACGAGGGCGGCGTCTGGACGCTTCCTCCAATGCTGAGCTTTGGCCGTCAAAGCGAGGAAGAGCAGGCAAAGCATCGCGCGATTGGCGAAAGCGACCGGATGACGCTGCTTTTCAAAAAAGCAGACTAGGCGCTTAAGGGGCGGCTTAAGGAACGGGGCTTATGACTCTCATCACTGTTGCCGCCCTCCAGCTGCCCTTGGCGCGTGCCGAGGAAGCGGACAATATCGCCGCCGTTGCCGAGCTGGTCGAGCAGGCGGCGGCGCGCGGGGCTGAGATCATCCTGCCGCCCGAGCTTTTCTCTGGCGCATATTTTTGCCGCGAGGAGAATGAGGCGAATTTCGCGCTTGCCCGTCCGGTGGCCGAGCACCCCAGCGTCATCGCCATGCGCAAGCTGGCGGTGAAATTGAAGGTCGCGATCCCCACCAGCTTTTTCGAGCGCGACGGGCATCATTATTACAACACCATCGCCATGATCGGCCCCGATGGCGAGATCATGGGCACTTACCGCAAGAGCCACATTCCCGATGGTCCAGGCTATGAGGAAAAGTTCTATTTCCGGCCCGGTAATGACGGTTTCAAAGTCTGGGATGTGCGCTTGCGCGATGGCGGAAGCGCCACAATTGGCGTCGGCATATGCTGGGACCAATGGTATCCCGAATGCGCGCGGGCGATGGCGCTGATGGGCGCGCAATTGCTCTTTTATCCCACCGCGATCGGGTCTGAGCCTTACGACGCTGATCTCGATACCAGCCGAATGTGGCAGCGCGCGATGCAGGGGCATGCGGTATCAAACTGCATGCCGGTGATTGCGGCCAACCGCATTGGGGTTGAGGGTTCGGGCGAGGGCGCGCAGACATTTTACGGCCACAGCTTCATCACCAATGAATGGGGCGACAAGATCGCTAAATTCGGCGCAGAGGAGGAAGGCATTCTCGTCGCGGGCCTTGATCTGGGCGAAGCGGCCAAGCACCGCGCAGGTATGGGCTTCTTCCGCGATCGTCGTCCTGATCTTTATCGCCGGTTGAGCGAGGATATTTGACTAACCTCTATCTCATCGCGCTTGGCTCCAATATGCGCCATCCGCGCTTTGGAGCTCCGCGCGCTGTATTGGATGCAGCCGTACTGGCGCTGGAGGAAGCGCAGCTTGCCGTGCTGGCGCTCTCGCCCGTGATTGCCTCACACCCGCTTGGCCCCTCGCAGCGCGAATATGCAAATGCCGCAGCTGTGGTCGAGACCAAACGAGACCCAGTGCAGATGTTGGAACAATTGCAGCAGATAGAGGCGCAGTTCGGCAGACGCCGCCATGGTCAGCGCTGGCGCGCGCGGGTGCTCGATCTTGATATCATCTTGTGGAGCGGCGGGGTCTGGCAATCAGCTGAGCTAACGATCCCGCATCTGCAAATGGCTTCGCGCTCTTTTGTTTTGGGCCCGGCATCCAGCGTTGCAGGTCACTGGCGCGATCCGGTCAGTGGGCACACCATCCGCCAGCTTCACAGGCGCAATATGCGCCGCGAATAATGGGCGGCGCATAGCAAAAGGGCCCGACCTTGCGGCCGGACCCCCTTACTCGCTTAGAAGACCAATTCGTAAGCTTGAAATTGTACCGTTTTATGCAGCGGCCTTGCGACGACGCCAGCCGAGGCCGAGCGCTGCAAGAGCCAGACCGAACAGGCCGAGCATGCCAGGTGCAGGGACTTCTGTTGCGGTGTAGCCAGTGATGCTGCGAACATAGTCACCGCCAACAACGGGATCGCCCCAAGTCGCCCACAGGTTCCAGCGGCTGCCGCCGTCACGTGTTTTGAGCATTTCAGGGTGGCGTGGATCGCTTTGCAGGCCAACAGTGTTGCCGTTGATGGTCCGCGTGCCGTCCATTGAAGTCAGCGTTGTCATGAAGCTTGGTGTCTCGCCGCCTTCGAAGCCCGAGAAGTCACCGGTGAACGATGCGTCGATGTTGTCACCAACCCATGTACCTGTGCCGGCTTCATTGTCGATCGTCAGAACGTCGCCATTGCCGAAAGTGTATTCAAAGATTGTCGCCGATGCAGGAGCAGCAACCGCCATAGAAGCAGCAGCTACGCCGATTGCGGCAGTTTTGAAGAGCTTAGTCATGTCATTCCCCTTGAGCGTTTCGGGCGCAACCCCTTGTCAATTTCGATTGCCCGCCGAACGCGTGGCTTTTTGGTAAACACACTGAAGCAATCCACGTGCCATTTTGCCCCGACACACGGTTTTCTGCTGCTTTCAATGGTTAACGGCCAAAAGGTTAACAATGCGTTTGTCAAAATATCCGACAATTTTGGCGATACCTCATGTTAAACAGTTGAGGTTAAGGCGCTTCGCATGACTGTCCGATCTTCACTCTTTCGCTGCGCTACTGTTGGCGCTCTCTTTGTGTCTCCGCTGTTGGCCGGCTGCGATAGCGAGCCGTCCAATCCGCTTGAAGCAGCGCGTGCCTCTTTCGCTGATGGTGATGCCCGCATTGCATTGGCGCAAATTGGTAGAGCTGTCGAAGCGGATCCAACCAATGCAGAGGCGCGGCTGCTGGCCGCCCAGATCGCCATGGCCTTGGGCAATGCCGACCGCGCGATCACAGAGTTGAAGCAAGTCGCCCCCGATGCGCCAGAGGCCGCTGAGGCGAAGGTCCGTTTGGCAGAGGCGCATTTGGCCAATGGCAATTTCCGCATGACCCGCGAATTGCTCGACACTGCGCCGCGCGACCGTGCGCTGGCCTATGTCGTGGCGGTCAATCTGGATATGGCAGAGGGTAACTACCCTTCAGCTTTCGCCCAGCTCGACGAAGCGCTGGCAGCTTTCCCCAATGACTCTGTTCTGATCGCGGCCGATGCCAACCGGCTGTTTCTGACAGCCAAACCCAAGCAAGCCGCCCAGCGGCTGGCACCCGTCTTGAAACAAGAGCCTGTCGTTGCAGAGGCGCATCTGCTTGCCGGGCAAATGCTGCTCAACGACCGCGCGCCGGTTAAGGCAAAGGAGCATTTCGAAAAAGTGCTCAGCGTCAAACCCGCCCAGCAAACGGCGATGCTCGCGCTTGCCGCAATTGCGCGCGATGCCGGCGATACGGCTGAGGCTGGGCGCTGGATCGACGAGACCAAGAAATACGGCACGCCGCAGCCCATCGGCATCCTGTTTGCCGCGCAAATGGCCTTTGATGCAGGTGAGATTGACCGCGCGAATGAGCTGCTGGAAATGTTCCCGGCTAAGCTTGCGCGCCTTCCCAGCTTCCAGCGCCTTTCCGGCTTTGTCGCCGCTGCACGCAAGCAGCGCCCAGCTGCGATCCACGCGCTTGGCGATTATATTGAGGAAACAGGCGGCGACGTATTGGCGCGCCGTTTGCTCGCTGAAAATCTTGCCCAAGAAGAGCGCTTTGGTGAGGCATGGGAAGCGCTCAGCCCTGTGATCGATCACCCGCGCGCTGATGGCGGCACTTTGCGGCTCGGCTTGCGCTTGGCTGAGAAGACCGGGCGCGGCAATGCAGAGGCGATCAAGCAAAAGATTGCCAAGCGCGATGCTGCGCCTTCGCTCGCCAAAAACATGATCGAGGCGGGCAAGGCCATTCGCGAAGGCGACTGGGCCAAGGCGGATGCGATCTATGCGCCCTTGCTTGCCGGCGCTGCGCAAAACGATCCGGCCCTGCTCAACAATGCAGCTGCGGTGAAGTCGAAATTGGGCGATCATGAGGCGGCCATCGCTCTGGCGCGCAAAGCGCTTGCGATTGCTCCAACCAGCCCTGAAATCATGGACACTTTGGGCTGGGCGATCTGGCAAAGCGGCGCCAATCAGGCTGAGGCCCGCGCAATCCTTACCGATGCGCGCAATGCCGCGCCCAAGAACCGCGAGATCGCCAATCATTGGGCGATTGCGCACGCCGATCTGTAAGCTTTTTGCGCTTAGGCAGGCGAAGTCGCAAGCATTGGCTTGACCGCAGCGCGCATGCTGCTTAGGGGAGCGCTCCGTCTGGTAGAAACCAACGAATCCAGACAACCCCGTGGGGGCCCTTAGCTCAGTTGGTAGAGCAACTGACTTTTAATCAGTAGGTCGCTGGTTCGAACCCAGCAGGGCTCACCATCTCTATTCTCTCCTTTTAGGGAACAGGCGCTGCGCTTTCGCTCGCCATTGCCGCCGGAATAGGGCGCTCCCAATCCATCATTTCTCCAGCCTTCCGCCCACTTGCACCTTTTGCAAGTTGATGAAACACATCCGCAGAAGTGTTTTGCAGAGGGCACTGGCCCAAATGCACGAAAACCCCGCTTTGGCGTGAACCAAAACAGGGCGGAAGGGCTTGGGTATGCGATTTTCAAAGAGCGCGTTTCGCTGACCCCATTATCAAAACGCGGCGATGTAGGAAAACATGGCCGGCGCATCAGCGCGCTCCAACAACTCTCATCGCATTATGTGAGCAAGAGATTGCGTTGTGATGCGAATCGCAGTGATCCGCGCGCATTGGCCCAACTCGCGATTTTCGGCCCGAATTTAAGACGAAACCAAAAAACACGCATTTTTTTGCGTTTTTGGGCCAATTACAAAGGTAACTCAAACGATGTTGAGTTCGACTTGTCCGAAACCATCGACCGTGATGCGCAGCGCGGGATTGCCTCCATCGCAGCGCAGGCGAATCCGCATTTCCCCTCGGCGGCGGGCAAGACCAGCGTGCACGACGGTATTGCGGGCGAGTTTTGAGCCCTAAGCGCATTGTCTTGCCCAGTTAGACCCCGCTCATCGGCAAGGTGGGCGGGGCTTTTCGCGTTGATGGGCTGTGCTGGGCTAGGCTGGGCTGGGCTGGGCTGGGCTGGGCCGTCATTGTGTAACCGGAACGCATGGCCCGGCGAATAGCCAAGCAGGCCGGAAAATTTCTGTGCCAATGGCCAGCCATCGGAGCGCATATGCACCTTTGTATCTTTGCTAGACAGAGCGCGGTAGAATATTACTGTGCTCGAGCCGTCTCTTTGCGTTCCATGATCGAAAACGAGGGGATGAGGCCTCTCACCAGCCGAAGGAAGACATGAGTAAACGCAAAGCGCTCTATGCCGGTCTGGCCGCATTGGTTTTGGGTACGCCGCTTTTGTGGGTCTCCACCCTATTTCTGCGCGAGCCGGAGGAGGGGCTAGAGAGCGTTCACGAAACGATTGCTGCCAGCATGCCGGAGGTTGAGCACATCACAGCTGATGAATTTTCTGGACGCGAAGCTGGCTCGCTCATCATCTTTGACACCCGCGAGGCTGATGAGTTCGCAGTCAGCCACTTGCCCGGCGCCATTCGCATTTCGCCTGATATGCCGCCGGCGGATTTCCTTCAGCAATATGGTGATCGCGCGCG